>DATKZS010000097.1:0-2738 GCA_035527835.1 bacterium | reverse complement strand
AAGTTTTGACAGGATTGACAGGATAAACAGGATAACTGCCGGTTTCCCTTGGCGCCAATCCGACCGGAAGAGTGGTTCATTATTATTGAATCCCGTAAATCCTGTTAATCCTGTCCAATCTTCTTTGCTCCTCTTAATAATCCCGTCTTAAGTTTTTCAGGGTGGGGAAAGGGAAAAATTATTTTTGACCAAGTGGCAAATAATGAGCGAACATTTTGTTTTTTCTCAGGGTTCTCCGTGCCTCGGCGCCGGCCGGAAACAAAATCGTACAGTCTTGCATGATTGATGTTGCCTTCCGCCAAAGGGCAGGATATAATACAACTCAAAGTGGCGGGTTTCGGGCCTTGCCTCGTGGCGAGGAAAACAAGGGGTAGGCTCCGGGCCTTTAGAGCAAAAGGAAGGCGTCATGGCACGATCCCAAGATATATCGTCCAGCGAGGCCGGCAAGGCGTTGCGCAAGAAGCGGCCGAAGGACGCGGTGCTCCGGTTTCAGGAATATCTTACGAGTTCGAGCTCGGCGGAAGAGGTCCTGTTCAAGATCAACGAGCTGCTGTATGCTCCCGGCGCCGAGAGCACGAGAAAATACGTGCGCGCGCCGGTCTCGATCCCGGTGGTTTTCAAGATCGGCGAGCAGTCGTTCTCTTCCACCACCTACACGCTGAGCCAGAAAGGCGCGTTCATCAAGTTCACGGACCCTCCCGCCAAGTCCACGCGGATTATCATCGAGCTGCACCTCCCGGACGGCGGCGAGGTGGCGCGGATGGAGGCCGAGGTCGTGCATTCGGCGTCCTTGCAGGAGGCCATGAGCCGGGCGGACGTTTCCGGGATGTCGGTGGTGTTCAAGAAGATGAAGCCGGAGGACCGGCGTCGGATTGACAAGCTGGTGCGGGCCCGGGCCCGGAAAATGAAGAGCCGTGCCGGGAAATAGGCTGTCGCGGCGGGACAAGGGCCGGAAGGCGGAGGACCGGGCCTGCCGTTTTTTAGAGGACCGGGGGATCAAGGTCCTGGCCAGGAATTACTACGGCCGGCGGGGCGAGCTTGACATCATCGGCCGCGAGGGCAACGAGCTTCGGGTGGTGGAGGTCAGGTCGCGCGACACGGGTTCGGACCGCACGCCGGAGGCCTCGATCTCTCCCACCAAGGCCCGGCGCATCTCGCTGACCGCCTCGCGCTTTATTCAGCGGCACAAGCTTTTCAACGTGCCGGTCCGGCTGGACCTGATCGTGATTGATTTCGAGACCGGCGCGCTCAAGTTTTATCCTGGGGGGATTATTCCGTTCCCCCCGGCTTGAGCGCGGGCGGCTCTCCCGCGGGTTGCTCCGCTTTCTTTTTCTCCAACTCTTCTTTGGACCGCTCCCTTATCATATCGAACCTTTCTTTGCCCCGCTGGATCTCCGCGACGATGTTCGCGTACTTGTTTTCGCTCCCGGCGATCTCGGCCGCTTTGTCAATCTGCTCCTTGGCCTGGTCGAACCGGTTCATATTGATATAGGTCCAGGCCAGGTTGACGCGGCAGGCCTCGCAGTTGGGATCGAGCTGGATGGCCTTGTTGAGGTTGAGGGCGGCGTTGTCCGGGTCCAGCTTGTAGAGGAACATGGTGCCCAGGTTGAGATAGGCATCCACGTAATCGGGCTTGAGCTTGATCGCGGTGGCATAAGCCGGCCCGGCCTGGTCGTACATTTTAAGCCGGACGTAGGCAAAGCCGAGCTCGTTATAGGCCCGGGGGTCGTCGGGGTGCAGCCTGGTCTGCTGAAGAAAAAATTGGGCGGCCTTTTCAAATTCTCCGCGCGCCAGGAAGTCCAGGCCCTTCTGGTACGGGTCGCCGCAGCCCGCGGCCAGGAATGCGGCCGCCAGGCAAAGGCAGGCCATTTTTTTAATCCACATCATGATCTCTCCATCAGGCTCGGCCATGGCTCGCGGGGGGCAGGCCGATCCCTTGAAGAACCACCTCATGCAAGGTGTCCCTTCCGCCGAAACGCTGGACCGCGTCAAGGATCTCGATTCCGGCAAGCTTTCCTTGCTCATCATAGTCCAGGGCAATCCCTTCGCCGAGCTCATGGGTGGTTACCGAGGTTTCCCTGAAGGTGATGCTCAAGGCGTCAACTTCAGGATCGTAAACAATTTTCATCTCCGCCTCCCCGTTGTTCAATAGTAGTAAGTGTAAACCGTGATCACGAGCAATTCAAACGGCCCTTCATCAATAAGGGTCCAGCAGATACTTGATTGTTCCCGGGCTGTAAAGCCCGCCCGGTTGCCTGGTCTTCTTCCCGGTTTTCATCTCATTGTTCTTGTAGTTCAGGTCGGCCGTGATTTTCCGGTCCGGGTCCGCCACGGCCTTGATGAGCTTGGCCGGCTTGAGGCAGCGGTACTCGATCCAGGTATCCTGCCCGTCCCAGCTTTCGCGCACCGTCTCGCCGTCGGCGAACCACATCTCTACTTCCACCGGGAACTGGAACCCGCCCAGCCGCCGCACCTTGACCACGCTCTCGTACATCTCCCCGTTCCCGGCCCCGTCCGTCATGCCGCCGCCGTCCGGCCCAAGCGTGTAGTCGTAGCCCTTGCCCGCGGCGACCTTTTCCGTGGACACGTAAGACACGCTGTAGTCCAGCGTCTCATTGGTATAGAGCATGGGCGTGAAGAACCAGCCGAGGTCTTGGCCCGCGACCTCGTTAGCCACGGCGATGAAGTCCGCGGTCTTCGGGTGCTTGAACCGGAAGCGCTCGAGGTACGTCCGCATG
>DATKZS010000096.1:0-2685 GCA_035527835.1 bacterium | reverse complement strand
GGCTTGAGAAAAGATCGCGGGTTACAAACACGTGCCCCGTGCCTCAAGCCCCAAGCCCCAAGCCCCTCTCCGTTGCTTTCCCGCTCCGCTTTGATATGATGAGAACAAAAGGAGGGACGCCATGCCCGGAACTCATGGAAGGATCAAGTTTCATCCGACGCTTCTCTTAGCCTTCATCATCGTCGCGGTGTTCGGGTGCCCCCAGGCCAGGGACGTGATCGAGAAGGTGGTGCAGCCGCCCTCGCTCACGGTCAAGGCAGTGCAGCTCACCGGCATCTCTTACCAGACCATTGACCTCAACCTGGCCACGGAGATCAACAACCCGAACCCGGTGGGACTCAAGCTCGCCGGCATTGACTACGCCCTCCTGCTGGCCGAGCGGCCGCTCGCCTCCGGCAACCTCGCCTCCGGCCTCGAGCTCAAGCCCATGGGCCAAAGCACGGCCGACTTTCCGCTCAGCCTGGCCTACAGCGAGGTCCAGAAGATCTACGACGCGAGCCAGAATAAGGACGAGCTGCCCTACAAGCTCTCCGGACGCGTCCAGCTCGACACGCCGGTGGGCCGCATCGCCGTGCCCTTCCAAACCAGCGGCATGATGCCGGTGGTCCGGCCGCCCAAGCTCTCGGGCGTGACGGTCAACGTGTCCAAGCTCTCGCTCTTCGGCGCGGACCTGGTCATCGGGATCAAGGTGCAGAACCCGAACTCCTTCCCCCTGGCCATCGCCGCGATGGACTACGCGCTCAAGCTGGAGGGCCAGGACTTCTCCTCCGGCCACGTCGCGGACCAGGCCGTGCCCAGGAAGGCGAGCGGGACCATCAAGGTGCCCCTCCACCTCGACTTCGCGAGCGCGGGCTCGTGGGCCTACTCCCTGATCGCCAAGGGCAAGGCCGACTACGCCCTTACCTATAACGCCGTTTACACGATCAAGGGTTACCCGGTCAAGCACAACGAACAGACGCAAGGCTCGCTCAATTTCAAACGCTGAAGGAGGCCAGGATGCTCTCTCGCCGCAAGGTGTGGATGGACGGGAAGCTCGTGCCGTTTAGCAAGGCGCAGGTGCATATCCTGAGCCATTCCTTTTGCCGCGGCTCGGCCGTGTTCGAGGTCATGAGCGTGCACCCAACGCCGCGCGGGCCCGCCGTGTTCCGCCTCGACGAGCACGTCGCGCGCCTCGCCCGTTCCGCCGAGCTCGTGCACATGAAGCTCCCGCTCTCCGCCCGCGCCTTGAAACAGGCCGTGGCCGAGACGGTTGCCGCCAACAAGATCGGTATGGGCATGGCCAAGCTCATCTGCTACTACGGCGGCGTCGAGTTCGAGGTGGTGCCGCGCGACCCGGCGGTCTCCGTCTTCGTGGCCGCCGTGGACCTGGCCCGCGACGTGAACGCCGAGCGCTTCAACCAGTACGAGCGCTCCCCCGCATCCGTCACCATCGCGCGCTGGCGCCGGCTTGACCCCCGCACCGTGCCCCTCGAATCAAAGTGCGCCGCCAATTACCTGGGCGGAATGGTGGCCAAGCTCGAGGCCATCAAGCAGGGCTTCACCGCGCCCGTGCTCCTCGACCTCGACGGCAACCTGGCGGAGGGCGCCACCGAATCCCTGTTCCTGGTCAAGGACCGCGTCCTCAAAACCCCGCCGCTCGGCAAGATCCTCTCCGGAATCACCAGGAAATCCATCTTGCAGGTCGCCCGCGACATCGGCATCACCACCGTCGAGAAAAAACTGAAGCCCGCCGAGCTCATGGACGCCGACGAGGCCTTCTTCACCTCGTCCATCGTCAAGACCTGGCCCATCGCCCGCGTGAACGGCAAGAGCCTCAAGGCCCCCGGCGAGATCACCAGGCTGCTGGACAAGGTCATGGACAAGGTGGTGACAGGGAAGGTCAGGCGGTACAACAAGTGGCTGTTCCCGGTGAAATAGTCCGAGGGCCTCGTATCGAGCGAAGAATAACGCCAAGACGCCAACAAAGAGAATTAATTTTTTTCTTGGCGCCTTGGCGTTAAATCTTTTGTGCTGATTTGGTTCAGTGGATGAAGATCAGGAATTTAACTTTATATGTCTTGCTGGCGTGCGCGTTCTGCCTGGGCCGGTCCGGCGGCGCGGAGGACCCGGCCGCGCTCAAGCTGGTGAAGGCGGCGCGGGCGTACGTGGGCCTGGGCGTGGCCTATGACGGGAGCTACCGCGTGATCATTTATCCGGCGGGCGACCCGGGCGGAGGAGTGGGCGCGTGCACGGACCTGGTGGTCCGCGCCTACCGCGCCATCGGCCTCGACCTCCAGGTCCTGGTCCACGAGGACATGGTCAAGGAATTCGACGCCTACCCCGCCCGCCGCCTCTACGAGCAGACCCGGCCCGATACCAACATTGACCACCGCCGCTGCCCCAACCTCATGGCCTTCTTCAAGCGCCACGCCAAGTCCCTCACCACCTCCCTCGAACCCGACCACCTCACGGAGTGGCGGGCCGGAGACATCGTCATCTTCGACCTCCTCGACAACGGAATACCCTCCCATATCGGAATCGTCTCCGACCAGACCGCGCCCTCCGGCCGGCCCCTCATCATCCACCACTTCCCTCCCCTCCCCACCGAGGACGACTCGCTCGCCCGCTGGAAAATCGTCGGCCACTTCCGCTACTTTCCCTGAAATCAGCGCTGTCCAAAACAAACGAACCAGAAAACCGCCAAGG
>DATKZS010000095.1:0-19905 GCA_035527835.1 bacterium | reverse complement strand
GAGGCGCAGAGAACGCAGAGAAATATTTTATTCTATAAACTCTGCGTTCTCTGCGTCTCCGCGGTTAAAAAGAACTCCTTTTCGAGGTCAGTCTATCTTGCACCGCCCCAGCACGGAGAGCGGACATTCGGCGCAGCGCGGCTTGGTCCGGCAGTAGTCCTTGCCAAGGTACACGATCTGGGCGTGATACTCGTTGTACAGCGAGACGTCAACGGGCAGGCGCGAGACAAAGAACTCCCGCGTGGCGTCATAGTCAACGTCGCGCGGCAAAAACCCCAGCCGCGAAAACGCCCGCCGCGTGTAAGCGTCCACCACGAACACCGGCTTGTCGAGCGCGTAGAGCAGGATCGAGTCCGCCGTCTCCGGACCGATGCCCTTGACCGCCAGCAGCTTCTCCCGCAACTCCGCCGTGTCCACCGCCGCCATCCGCTCCACGCTGCCCCCGAACTCGCGCGTGAAAAACCGCACGTACGCCCGGAGCTTGATCGCCTTCTGGTTGAAGTACCCGGACGGACGGATCAGCCTTTTCAGCTTCCTCAGGTCCGCCCGCAGCAGGGCCTCCGCATCGAGCAGGCCCGCGGCCTTGAGGTTGGCGATGGCCTTCACCACGTTGCTCCACGCCGTGTTCTGGGTCAGGATCGCCCCGATCATCACCTCGAACGGCGACTCCCCCGGCCACCAGTGAAGCGGCCCGAACCGCGCGAGCAGCAGTTCGTAAATCCGCATCAGCTCAGCGGTGGATGGGCTGGGTGGCGTTTCCATTGGCCGTTACTGGATATAAAGGGGCGGTTTATATTCGCACAGAGGCACAGAGAACACAGAGTTATAAAGATATATTTATTAATTATTTCTCTGTGTTCTCCGTGCCTCTGTGCGAATAAAAACTTCCCATTTCGTCATTGGCCTTTCGGCCCCTGCTCAGCTTTCCCTTCATCATCCTTTGCCGCCGGCTTTTTCCCGGTGCGGGCCTCGATGATGGCGTCGCGCATTTTGGGATCGTTCATCAGGAAGCGCGACAGGTTTTTATCGCCCTTCTTGCTGAGCGCGCGGCGGTAGAAGTAGGGCGCGGCCCATAGCGTCACGATCACCGCCAGGATAATGCCGAAGAGGAGGCTCTTGAAAAAGCCGCTATGGCCGTCGTTCGCGTCGGCGGAGGCTAATGAGGCCACGGGCAGGAGGCAAAAGATAATGATGGGCAGGCCGCGGCGAACGGGATCCAACATGACCTAATCCGCTCTTTCCCCCGCATTCTTTTCAGTGGAAGAGGGGACTGGTTTCTCCAGTTGTTTTCGGAGCGCGCTGATATCATCCCGGATCTGCAGGAACGACCGCTGGCTCTCGCGCACCGTGGAAAGGAACTGTAAAAATACAAAAAGCGAGAGCCCACCCACCGCCAGCACCAGAACGAGCAACGTTATGGCAATTGCCTCCAAGGTCCTTTCTCCTAAGTTTAGATTGGATTTTTTTAGCCGCAGATGAACGCGGATGAACGCAGATTGAAATAATTTTCGTTTTCTTTTCTTATCTGTGTTTATCCGCGTTCATCTGCGGCAAAAAAACAACCGCCCTCACTTCCCCATCAGCATCTGCTGGATCTGCGGAGAGCTCGAACGGATCCGGTCCGAGAGCGTCTTGTACATCCCGATCACCACCTTCACCGCGACCTTCGGCGCCTCCTCCATCAGCTTCTCGAACTCCTTCCTTTTCAGCACCAAGATCTGCGCGTCCTGCGCCACGATCGCCGAAACCGACCGCGGACCGTCCTCGATCAGCGCCATCTCCCCGAAGAAATCGCCCGGCCCCATCGTCGTCAGCGTCTTATGCTCGCCCTCCGAGAGCATCTTCGACAAGGTGATCGCCCCCACGACCACGATGTACATGCTCTCGCCCTTCATGTTCTCCAAAAACAACGGAGTCGGCGCCGAGATCGTCTTCTCCTCCACGAACTTCGACAGCACCGCGATCTCCTTGTCCGAAAAATCCTTGAACAGGACGTTTTCCTTCAATGGTTTGATCTTTGCCACCGCTTAGCCTCCTCGCTTCATGCTCCCTGCTTGTTAAACGATCCTACTTTCCGCCGGCCCGTCAATTCCATATTTTATCCAATTCCGGCCCGCTAATGCAAGTGAGGATGGATTTGAGCCCGGCTCTACAAAGCAGTAAAAAATTCCGGCCGGCCCGCTGCCAACTTCCTATAGATAGAGGGGCCTTTCTTTAGGGCTTGAGGCTTGAGGCTTGGGGCTTGAGGCTTGGGGCTTGAGGCTTGAGGCTTGGGGGTTGAAGATGAGGAGGGGGACGATTTTTGGTAGCGGTGCTCAACAGCAAGTTATTTTGGCCCCGGCTGATGGAGGCTTGAGGTTTTTATTTCCCCGTTCTTCGAACCTCAAACCACAAACCTCAAACCCTAAACCTCTTCCGTATTTTCCGTGTCAGATTCCGTGTTCGGACGGTCGAACACGGGTGGCCGGATGTCCAGGCCGCGACGGGCATGATTTAGGACAGCCTAAGTGCGGGCGCGGAGGGCAACTCATGGAAAAGATTGAGGCGGGTTTTCAAAAAATTTCGGCGGAGGCCGTTGGTGGCCTCATTTCCGGGCCGGCTGGGCCCTCATCCCCCACGTCCCAAGCCTCAAGCCCCAAGCCTCAAGCCCCGCGCCTTTTTACGCGATGTCCTCTTCAATCTCGCGGACCGCCTTTTTCAGCGTGGCCCTGGCAAAGGCGGCGTGGGGTCCGGGCTGGAGGGTGAGCACGAGGTAGTAGTCGGAGTTGACGGGGATGGTGATGACCTGGAAGTTCTGCTGGGCAAAGCTGAGCTCGCGGGCGGCGCCCATTTCGCAGCGCTCGATCATCTCGCGGGCTTGGGTGAGGATGATGCCCTGGTGGGCGCCGACGAACTTGATGTCGTAGTCGGTCTGGTCGCCGGAGGTGTACGCGACCACGGCCTCTCCTTCCCAGTCGGCGAGGACGGCGGCGCGGGCGCCGGGCGTGCGCTCGACCAGGTCCGTGAGGATTTCCTTAAGCCGCATTCTCCGATCCCTTCAGGCGGACGGACACGATCTTGGACGCCCCCTTCTTCTCCATGGTCACTCCGTAGAGCACGTCGGCGAGCGCCATGGTGCGCTTGTTGTGGGTGATGATGATGAGCTGGCTGCTATGCGACAGGTCGGTGAGCAGGTCGTTGAAGCGGGCGATGTTCACGTCGTCGAGCGCGGCGTCCACTTCGTCAAACAGGCAGAAGGGCGACGGCTTGATCAGGAACAGCGCCATGATCAGGGCGGAGGCGGTGAGCGCCTTCTCGCCGCCGGAGAGCAGGGCGATGGAGCTCATTTTCTTGCCGGGGGGCTGGGCCCAGATTTCGACGCCGGATTCGAGATCGTCTTCGGGGTTTTGGAGCTGGAGGAAGGCCTTGCCGCCGTTGAAGAGCCTGGGGAAGACCTCCTGGAACTTCAGGTTCACCTCCTCGAACGTCTGCCGGAACGATTTCTTGTACGCGGTGTTGATCTTGGCGATGGTGAGCTCGAGGTTTTCCAGGGCGGCGATCAGGTCGGCTTCCTGGTTGGCGAGGAAGCTGTGACGCTGCTCGATCTCGGCGTATTCCTCGATGGCGGTGAGGTTGACGTCGCCGATGCGCTCGAGCTTCTGCCGGAGCTCCTCCCGCTGCTCACGCCTGGCCTCCACCGGGAAGTCCGCTCTGATGCGCTCGCCGTACTCGGCGAGCACGGCGTCAAGCTCGCGTCCGAACTTGTCGCGCGCGTTCTCGCAAAGCTGCTCCCATTGGAGCTGAAGCTGGGTCTGCAGAAGCTCCGTGTCCATGCGGCCGCTCTTTATTTGTTCCCGCTCGCGGAACATCTCCTTGTGCGCCGCCTCGCCCTCGCGCACGGCCCGGGAGCGCTCCTCGTAGCGGGCGCGCTCGCCGGCGGCCGCATCCGCGGCCTCCGTGGCCGCGACCATGGCGCGGCCGTGCCGCTCCTTGAGCTCCGCGTCGCGGGCCGTAAGCTCGCTGATCCGCGTCCTGGTTTCCTCGCTCTCCCGCTCGCGCTTTTCCATGCCGGCGATGGCCTCGGCGCGGGCGGCCTCCAGCCTCTCCATGTGCTTGAGCTGACCCGCGAGCTTCTCGTGGAACGACGCCACCCTGACCTTTTCCGCGGTGCGCCGCTGGCTCTCGGCCTCCCGCTCGGCGTGGATGCGGGCGAGCACGGAGCGCCTGGATTCCTGGTCGTTTTCCACGGAGGCCCGGGCCTCCCCTTCGCGGATCACCCCGGCCCTGGCATCCTCTTTCTCGCGCTCCAGGCCCGCCACCGTCTCCTCGATCGCGGCCAGGTCCACGAGCAGCGTCCCTTGCTCCTCCTTGGTCGCGTTGTAGGCGTTGGTGCCCTGCCACAGGTCCTTCTCGATGTTGTTCTTCTCGATCTCCAGGCGGTGCATGCGCTCGCGGTCTTGGTTGAACGCGTCCGCCGCCTCCTCGATCCGGAGCTGCGCGGCGTGGAGCTCGTCCTCCGCGCTCCGCCGCTCTCCGGTGAGCGACGCGATCAGCTCGTTCAGCTCCTCCATCTCGCGGTTCTTGGCCAGCAGGCCGCCCATGGTGTCCGCGCTGCCGCCGGCCACCGCGCCGACGCGGTCCATGACGACGCCCTCGCGGGTCACCAGCGCGTTCAGGGCGCCCACGGACTCGCGCAACTCGGCCGCGCGCTCGATGTCGTTCACCACCAAGGCGTCGCCGACCAGGGCTTTCACCACCGGCGCGAACTCGCCCTCGACCCTGACCTTTTGCGCCAGCGGCACGGCCCCGGCCTCCATGAGCGCCGCGGGCACGCTGACCTCGCGCTGGACCACGCCCTCGATGGGCACAAAGCTGCCGCGTCCCTCGCCGGCCTCCCGGAGGTACTGGATATTATCCAGGCCGTGGCGGCGGGTGCGCACGAAGATGGACTGGAGCTTCTCGCCGAGCACGGCTTCGAGGGCGGTCTCGTACTCCGGATCAATGCTCACCGCGTCGGCGATCAGTCCGTAGGTGCCGTTTCTGCCCTGGGCCTCCAGGGCGGACTTTCTGGCCATGATCGCCTTGACGCCGCGCTGGCAGCCCTCGAAGTTCTGCTTCATCTCTTCGAGGCTCGCGAGGCGGGAGTGGGCCATGGTGTAGCTTTGCTGGACGTTCTGGAGCCGGTCGGCGGCCACGGCCTGAACGGTCTTGGCCTTGGCCAGGTCCTGCTCGCGGATTTCGAGGCTCCGGCCCTGCTCGGCCAGGTCCTTGCGCACCTGGTAGAGCTTCTCGTTGTAAGAGAGGTTGGTGCGGGCCTGCTCCTCGATTGCCTGCTCCAGCTTTTCGCGGCGCTCCTGGGCGCGGGCCTTCTGCTCGTCGAGCTCGGCCCGGCGGCGGTCGGTCCAGGCGATGCGCTCCTCGAGTTTTTCCACGCCGGCCTTGAGATTAAGGGCGAGGCGGCTAAGGACGTCGGCGGCCTCCGCCAGCTCGCGGTATTCCGCTTCCTTCTGATTGAGCGCGGCCTCGGCCTTGTTAAGCTCCTCTTCCGCGGACGCGATGGACCGGGCGAGCCCATCGCACTCGGCGCGGGCCTCCGCCTGCTCGGCGGCCACGGACTTGGCCCGGGCGGCAAGCTCCTGGTGTTCGCCGGCCAGGCGCTCCACGGTTCGGCCCAGGCCGGCCGCCTCCTGGCGCAGCATGTTGAGCTCGCTCTCCAGCTTCTCGGCGGCGCGGGAGGCCTCGACGGCGCGGGCCTGGGCGGCGCCCGCCTCGCGCTCCAATTCGAGCAGGGACGTCTTCTCGGCCTCCAGCTCGGCGGAGCGGGATTCGAGCCGGGCGCTGAGCTCGAGCTCGCGGTCAGATATCTCGGCGAGCTTCTCGGCCACGGCCTGCTGCTCGGCGATGATGCCGCGGGCCTTGTATGCGGCGAGCTCGGTCTCGACCTCGCGGAGCTGGCCGCGGTATTCCTTGTATCGTTCGGCCTTCTTGGCCTGGCGGTTCAAGGAGTTCATCTGGCGCTTGAGCTCGGCGATGATGTCGCGGATGCGCAGCAGGTTCTGCCGGGTGGCCTCCATCTTGCGGGCGGCCTCGAGCTTGCGCACGCGGTACTTGGACACGCCGGCGGCCTCCTCGATCAGGGTGCGGCGCTGCTCGGGCTTCATGGTGATGATGCCCTCGATCCTGCCCTGCTCGATGATGGAATAGGCCCGGGTGCCCACGCCGCTGCCCAGGAACAGGTCGGTGATGTCCTTCAAGCGGGAGGGCGCGCGGTTGATGTAATACTCGCTCTCGCCGCTCCGGAAGAGGCGGCGCGTGACCTGGAGCTCCGGGAAGCCCGCGTACTCGGGGGGGCAGAGGGCGTCGCTGTTGTCGAAGATCATGGCGACCTCGGCCATGCCCACCGCCGGCATGTCCTCGGTGCCGTGGAAGATCACGTCCTCCATGGTCCCGCCGCGCAGGTGCTTCACGCTCTGCTCGCCCAGGCTCCAGCGGATCGCGTCCACCAGGTTGGATTTGCCGCAGCCGTTGGGACCGACCACGCAGGTGATGTCCGTGGTGAAATTGATCACGGTCCGGTCCACAAAGGACTTGAATCCTTGGAGCTGAATCTGTTTAAGTTTCATCTAAGCCCACCTCTGGGAATAGGATCCTTTAAATGACCAAATTAGCAGATTTCAAGCGGTTTGTCAAAGGAAAAAACAACGAAAAACCGCCATTTTTTAAAGGCCTTTATTTTCAATCCGTTACCAATCTCCCCGTGTTGCACTCAGGTATGGCCGCGAAAAGTACGAGGGTAAATAAATATATAATTACAATTAGTTCCGTGCCAATAATTAATGATAGCCTGATACTGTTAGCTTAAGCGCCAAATATATAAATAAAATCTGATTCATGCTCCATAATCAATTTATATCATCAAAAATCTCGGATGAATTTTACAAATGGGGGAGGCCCTTTTGAAATGGCTTGATTTCATTGGCATTGCTCAAGCCTTTGGCCGGGCTATTAGCTCGCTCTCCAGCGGTATGACACTGGCATTCGGCCCGGCGTTCAAGATTTTTATTCGTCCCGGGCGCGCGGCCCGGAAAAAGGCAGCGGTCGGAAGAGCGCTGCCTTGACCGATGTCATGCTGTTAAATCTATTATTTACTAGTATTGGAGGCGATGTCCCTTCCGGTGAGGAAATAGGCGACGTCGCGGTTGAAGGCCTCGGGCTCCTCGATCATGGGGTAATGGGCGCTGTTTTCATAGATGATGACCTGGGCGCGGGGGAGCTTGGCGGCCATATAGTTTACGTCTCCCGGTGGTACGATGGGGTCATAGAGTCCGCCGATGAGCAGGACGGGGACCTTGATTTCGGGCAGATCGGCGGCGAGGTCCTTGCGCCTGGTTTCGAGCAGGGCCAGGTGAGAGGCCTGGATTTCCTTGCGGGCGTCCTCGGTAGTGATGTAGGCGGCCTTGTATTGGGCCAGGGAATCGAGGAACCTGCCGGAGCCGCCGTCGCGGGAGAGGATGAGCTTTTTCGCCTTGTTGTCCGCGTCGTGGGCGATTTTCTGGGAGACGGTCATGTTGACGGCTCCTTCCACCGGCGCTTTCCATCCTCCGAACATTCGGCGCATGAGGGGGAGGTAGAACCTGACCTTGGCGGCCTTTTCCTTTTGCCAGTATTTCATGACGGGGCGGGGCAGGTTGAGGGGGGAGTGCTTGAGGCGGGGATGGTTGGATCCGAGGCCGTATCCGCCGAAGCTGTCCACGAGGACGAGGCGGTCCACCTTTTCCGGGTGGGCCAGGGTGTAGGCGATGGCGAGCTCTCCTCCGAAGCCGTGTCCGACGATCATGGCTTTGTCAATGCCCTTGGCGGCCATGAAGGCGTCGAGGTAGGTGATGAAGTCGTCCATGGAGTAATCAATGTCGGGCTTGTCGGAGGCGCCGAATCCGGGGAGGTCGGGGGCGACGACGTGGAAGGCGTTGGCGAGGGGCACGATGTTGTTGTTCCAGGTGTCGGCGGTGGAGAGGGCGCCGGAATGCATTACCGACTGGGCCAGGGGCAGGTATCCGATGGCCAGGCTGGGCACGTCGAACAGAGGGTTCACGGCCAGCGAGCCCTGGGGGCTCATGGGTATGATTCCGCCGTGGAGGAACAGCACCCACGGACCTTGTCCGGCCTCCATGTAGGCGATGTTGACGTCGCCGGCCATGATGCTCTTGGTTTCGAGCGCGTAGTTCCGCGAGACGGGCTCCGAGACCGACATGCGTTGGCTGAGCGCCGGCTCCCACAGCGAACATCCGGCCAGGATCACGGCCACCGACCAGAACGCAACCACCAGCCCAATCGCCTTTTTCATCTCTCCCTTCCTCCTTTCGTCCATGTCGTTTCCAGGTCTATTTTCTATATCATGATCGCTTTGAACTGTAAAGAAGAAAAAATTCAGCGGGAGGGACTGCCGGAGAGCAGGGTTTGCCGGAGATTCTGGAGCGGGCTTTGCTGGGCCATTCCGTCGCGGCGTCCGCGGCGGGCGAAGAGGCGCATGACCTGGCGTCCGAAGCGGGTGATGGTTAATGACTTGATCCGTTCTTTTCCGTTTTCGGCCTTGGGGGCCGCGCCGTAATCGAGGATGGCGCATTCGCGGAGGATGAAGAGGATGTGGGTCTGGACGACTTCATGGAACATGATGTAGCGGGCGAGCAGGGCCTCGTTGCGGCCGGTTCCGGGGTCGGGGTCCGGGGTCCACTCCCTGGTGGGATTGAGGTCGGCGAGCAGGGCGGCGAATCCGTCGCGGTGTTCCTGGGCCCATGCGGAGACTCTCCGGTTCTCGGGCGTGGCGAGGTCGGCCCAGCGCATCCGGTTCCAGGCGCCGTCGAGCAGGACGGAGATTTTTTGCTCCTGGTCCAGGTCGAGGAAGGCGTCGGCTCCTGGCGCCAATTGGAGGGCGTGGCCGTCATTGATGCGGGCCATGCCGAGCGCGAGGGCCATGTTGAAGAACCATCTGATGCGGCGGGAGTGGGCCATGGCGTTTCCGGGGGCGAGGCGCTCGGGCTGGGTGAAGCTCTGATTGATGCGGCGCAGCCGTGGAAGGGGGATCATTCCGGCGCCGGTGAGGCGGATGGGGCGGGCCCAGAGGTAATCGAGGAAGAGGGAGAAATCGAGGATGGCCGGCGCCGGCGGGCGCTCGAGGTTTTTGGCGATGACCCAGAGGCCGCTGTCCGGGGCGGCGCCGGGTGGGAGCATGGAGAACATGTGGGCTCCGGCCATGGCGCGTCCGGCGGCGAATTCGGCCCAGGGGTCCGGCTCGGGGGCGAAGCGCTCATCGTGGCGGGCCATGAAGTAGTCGTGCCCGGCGCACACCGCGATGATTTCATCGTGCTCGGGCCCGCTGATCCTGCCGGCCTGGTAGAGGGACTCGTAAAAACGCGCGAAGGTGTTGAGATGAGTGAGGAGGTCGGCCTTTGATCCTCCCACGTTATTGATGAACCAGGAGCCGAGGTAGTCGCGGATGATGGGCCCGTCCACGCGGTCGAGGCTGCGGGGCCATTCCTCGGCGAGATAGGCGTGGAGGAAGAAGCGGAGGCGGTCGCGGTGGCGGGCGGCGTTTTGCGTCCGCATGCCGGCGGCGATCAGGGATGCATAATGCTCCCGGATCAGCTCCTCTGACCTCGAGGTATCCATGTTCTCCATCGTTTCATGAAAATCTTGGTCAAGTCAAGCATTGGTGATGCATGGCCGGGGGCCTGCTCCATCTATTATAGCCCGGGAGCCGGTTTGCCGCGCGATGATGCTTCTGAGTCGGGCCCCATGCCTCCCGGAGACGGCGGCGCGGGACTCGGTTGGCGGGCCGTTAAGAGGCGGGACTTTGACGGCGGCGGCGGTGGCAGGATAGAATGGTGACATGAGCGAGACGCGGGGTCCGGACATCTCGGTGGTTTCTCCGGCTTATAACGAAGCGGAGTGCATCGTGGGCGTGGTTTCCGATTGGATCACGACGCTGGACGGCTTGGGCCGACCGTGGGAGATCATCGTGGCGGACGACGGCAGCTCGGACGGTACGGCGGAGCTGATCGAGGGTCTTTCCCACCCGAAGGTCCAGGTGGTTCGGCTCGGGGGCAACAGCGGTTATGGTCCGGCCCTTTCGGCGGCGATGGCGCGGGCCACGGGGCGTTACGTGGTGACGATAGACTCGGACGGGCAGTTCAAGCTGTCGGACCTGCCGGCGCTGCTTGGCAAGCTGGAAGCGGAGCAGCTCGACCTGGTCACGGGCTGGCGCCGGGAGAAGCAGGACTCGCGGATCAAGGTGGCGGGCGACCGTTTGCTCAACCTGATCGTGCGCCTGGCCTTCGGGCTGAAGCTCAGGGACACGAACTGCGCGCTCAAGGTCATGACGCTCACGGCGTCGCGGGGCCTGCGTTTGGAGGCGGTGGGCTTTCCCACGCCCACGGAGATGGTGGCGCGGGCGGCGGCGGCCGGTCTTAAGGTGGGGGAGGCGCCTGTGGGCCACCATCCGCGGACGGCGGGATCGAGCAAGCTGCATCCGCTGCGGAGCGGGGTGCAATTCATTTTGTTCCTGATGTATCTTCGTTTCCAGAGCCTGCTCAAGGGGGCGGGAATCATCAGAAGGGAAAGAGAATGAACCTGGGCACGGAATTAATCGGCGTCATCCTGGCGGCGGGCAAGGGCAGCCGCATGTATCCATTCAGCGAGCGTCTTCCCAAGCCGCTGCTGCCGATCCTCAACCGTCCGCTGCTCGCGTATCAGCTCGAGGAGATGGCGCGGCTGGGGATCAAGCGGGTGATCATCGTGGTCGGCTATTACGGCTTCGAGATCGTGCGCCAGATCGGGGACGGGAGCGAATGGGGGATCAGCATCGAGTACGTTGACCAGGAACAAACCTTCGGCATCGCCCATGCGCTGGGGTATCTGGAGTCCCGGATTGACCGCCCGTTTCTCTTGTTTCTGGGCGACGTTTTTTTCCGGGCGCGCGACCTGTCTTTAATGATCACCCCTCTGATCTCGGGGGAGGCCAACTGCGTTCTGGCGGCGCGGAAGGAGCCGAACCCGGAGCGGCTGCGGCGCAATTTTTTGATCATTCTCGGCCCGGACGGCACGGTGGCGCGGGTGATCGAGAAGCCGCGGTACGTGGAGACGATGCTCAAGGGGTGCGGGCTTTATTCGTTTGACCTGCACATCTTCGACAGCGTTCGGCGGACGCCGCGCACGGCGGCGCGTGACGAATACGAGATCACCGACTCGATCCAGCTTCTGATCCAGGACGGGCTCACGGTGCGGGCCATGGACCAGATTGAGTTTGACCTGAACCTGACCTACCCGGAGGACCTGCTGATCTTGAACCAGTGGGAGTTGGCGCGGCGCGGCCTGTCCCGCGAGATCGGAGAGAATTATTCCGGCCCCTCTCCGGAAAGGGTGGAACGCTCGGTGATCGGGAACAACGTCCGTCTTCCGGACTCGATTTCCATCCGGGACTCGGTGATCTTCTCGGAGGTTCGCGAACCCGGGAGCCAGGACCTTGACCACGTGATCCTGACGCCGGACCGGCAGGTTGCCCTGGACAGCCGGAACCTGAAACCGCTGCGCGATGAGCTATGAGCCGCCTCTTCCCCGCCGGATCCAGAGCCTCAGCCCTCTCCGGGCCGCCCTCCGGACCGTTGTCAATATTTTGCTGTAAATCGGGGTGGGTGGGTTGAAGGGCAGGGACGTTTGGGTGATCGCGGCCATGTGGCTGCTGATCCTGGCCGTCTACGTTCCGATCCTGGCCCGGGGGCGGGTGATGGTTGATAATCCCGCCTTGATTGACGTGTCGTTCAACGTCATGCCCAACGTCTATTGGATGGGCGAGAGTTGGAGGCGGGGCGAGTTCCCGCTGTGGAACCCGCACACGGCCTGCGGGGCGCCGCATCTCGGGTATTCTCAAAGCGGGGGCCTGTACCCGGTCGCGGTCCTTCTTTTCAGCCTGGCGCCGTATATCTGGGCGTATTCCCTGGAGATCATTTTTCACAGTCTGGTCGCGGCGGCGCTGTTTTACCTTTTGCTCCGGCGCTACGGCGGTGATCCGGTTGTTTCAGGGGCCGCGAGCATGGTGTTCTTTCTGTCCGGGAGCTTTCTGGGCAGGTTGGATCTTCCGTGGATGCATTGGTCCATTTGCGGGTTAATGGCGTTGTGGGTCTGCCTCAAGGAGTTGTCTGGTCGCGCCCGTCTCTCGTGGTTTATCGGGGCTTGCCTTTCCGTGGCCTGGTGCGGGATCGCGGGGGACGTGGAGTTGCTGGCTTATGGGTTGATGGTGTTCGGTTTCCTGATGTTCCTGGAGTCCGGTCCCGGGGCGGGGCGGATGGGCCGGTTGGCGCTGTGGTTCCTCACACCGGCGGCGGTTGGGTTCCTGATGGTTTCTCCCGTGGCGCTTTCCACGATGGAGATGGTGTATTTTTCGATCCGGGGTCCGCAGATGCCGTTCAAGCTCAACATCATCAGCATGGGCCTGCCGTGGTCGCTCCTTCTGCCCACCATCCTCTTCCCCTTCAAGTATTACCGCGATCTCAACCCGACCTTGGCGCTCAACTCCGGGTTGAGTTTCTATTACCAGGGTTTTTTGATCGTCGGCCTGATCATATGGGGCATGGTTTTATCCTGGCGCGAGAAGGCACTCAGGCCGCCCGCCCTCGCCTGGGCCGGACTTTCCTTGTTCGTGCTCGTGCGGGAGGGTGAGCTGGGCAGCCGGATCATTGACATGATCCCGTTGCTGGGAATCCTTCACTACTCGGAGAAGGCCCTTCTCCTGATCCATGCCCTGGGGCTGATACTGGCGGTCCAGGTGCTGTCGGGGGTAATTTCGGGGCGGAGCGGGGGAAAGGGGCTCAGGGTCCTGGGCCTGGTGCTTTTACTGAGCGGGGCGGCGATGATCGCGGCGCAGCCCTGGTGCCTGGGAGGGGTGGAGCGTTATGCGATCGGAGCGGCGGCCGTGTGCGGCGGGCTCGCGTTCCTTGCGCGCCAGGGCGGAGGGCCGGTGGTATCGGCGCGCGCGGCGGTATATTTTGCGGCGGCGCTAACGGTGGTCGAGGTCATGGCCCTGGCTTTGCGGTTCGTGCCCCGGACCGATCCGCGGAGGTTCGAGCTCAGTCCGCCGGTGGCCGCATTGGCGCGCACGCTCCCTCCGGAGTCGCGCTACGCGGTTTTCGAGCAGCTGCTTACGGAGGACCCGGCCTCGGCGCCGCCGATTTTCGGGACGATCGAGATTGCCTCGGGGGCGAACAACATCGTGGGTCCGTCGCGGGTGCCGCCGGCGCGGATTTTCCTGTTCCTCACGCAAATCTACCGCCGCCTGATCTATAGCACTGTGTCCGGTGAGAAAATGTTTTCGGGCTGGAGCATGACCAATCCGGGGACCATAGACCGGGGCCGGATGCACCTGTTCAACCTGGCGGGTCCGTCGGTGATTTTCAACCGCGGCCTGTCCATTCCTTATGCGTCGCCGTATTCGCTGATGCGACCGGGCGCGGTGGAGTGGGAGTTCCTGGGTGCGGGCCTGGACCGGGGGCTTGAGGGTGGGGCCATGATCAAGGGCCCCACCAGGATGACGGCCGGCTTCGCGGGCTTTGCCGGGGACCGGGTCATGGTGAAGGGCACGACGCGGGGAGAGGGGGCGGGGTGGCTCACGCTGACGGCGGGGGACGGGGGAGAGCAGGGCGGCCGCCTGCTGTTGGCGCGGTGTTTCCAGGGCGGTCATGCGGCGCGGCTGGTGGCGGGGATGGACGCGCTGGCCCAGGGCGGGGTTTTCGGGCTGTCGTGGACGCCGGCTGGTGATCAGGGCAGCGACCTGGAGGTGGCGTCGCTTGACATCGTCAATCCGGCGCGGCCGTTCCAGGAGGAGGCGCGGTTTGACGATCTGTCGGTTTACCGGAACGAGGCGGCGCTGCCCCGGGCGTTTATCGCGCGGTCTCCGGTGGTGATCACGGGGACGGAGGCGATACTCAAGTACATGGACGATCCGGCGCGGTTCTCCCCGCTTCATGACGTGGTGCTGGAAGAGGAGTCGGCCCAGGTGAGGATCGTGGAGCATGGCCGGGAGCGCCGGCCGGCGGGTCCGGAAGGCGTGGAGATTCGGAGCTATGGGCCGGAGCGGGTGGAGATGACGGCGCGTCTGTCGGCGCCGGGGTTCGTGGTGTTCACGGACACGTATTTCGCGGGGTGGCGCGCGGAGGACGTGTCGGCTGGTTCGCGGCGTGAGGTCCGGATCTATCCGGCGGACTGTGCGTTCCGGGCGGTGTTCTTGCCGGAGGGCGTGCACCGGCTGAGTTGGATTTACCGGCCGGTGCCGTTCCGCATCGGGCTGTGGTGCGGAGCTTGTTCCCTGCTCCTTGCCGTGCTCTGCTACGTTCTGGCTCCGCTGCTGAAGACGCGACGGACGTCCGCGGGGCCATGATTCTCACGCCCGGCCCAGCGTCCGCCCTTTTCCTCAGCGGTTATCTTCAGCGGAAGAGATTCAAGGTTCTCCGGGCGATCATGCGCAGATGGCTCAGGCTGCGGATTTGCCCGAGCAGCGAGACCATGCGCCAGGGCCGGGAGTAAAAGCGGAAATAGGCCAGTTGATGGAGGCGCATCATCTTGCGGCGTTCGACGCCGGGCGGGGGCAGGGAAGCGCGGTCAATGGTCAGGTCGGAGAAGCAGACCTGGTCGGGTCGGACCCTCCCTTGCTTGACCAGCTCCTCGTAAACCGGGGTGCCGGGGATGGGTATGAAGAGGCAGAAGTGGGCGTGATGGATGGGCAGGCTGACGGCGAAGCGGACCGTTTCCTCGATCTCGGCCAGTCCCTCGCCCGGATAACCCAGAATAAAGAACCCCGTCACCAGGATCCGGGTCCGGGACCGGATCAGCTTGACCGCTTCCTCGATCTGGGCGCGCGTCTGCTGCTTGTTCATCCGGACCAGGGTCTCATCGTTGCCGGACTCGATGCCCAGGGCCGTGAGGTGGCACCCGGCTTCCTCCATGGCTTGCAGAATTTCAGCGTCAATGCCGTCCGTCCGCACGCCGTTGGGGAAGGTGAAGCGGATTTTGCTCGGCCTCTGGGCCAGCGCCCGGAAAAGCTCCATGGCCTTTTTCTTGTTCCAGGTGAAATTGTCATCCACGAAGGTGAGGGTGCGCACGCCGTACTCGGTCTCCAGCATCTCGATTTCCCGCAGAATGCTCGAGGTGGTCCGGTAGCGGATCTTTCCGCCGGCGATGTAGCGGCAGCCGCAGTAGGAGCAGCGGAAGGGACAGCCGCGGCTCAGCGACATGGGGGCCGCCGGGAAGGCCGGCACGAAAATTCCCGCGGCCTCGTCCGGATACCGGTCCGGCCGCATCAGGTCCCAGGCGGGCAGGGGAAGGTCATCCAGGTTTTCCATCAGCGCCACCTCCCGGACCACCACTTGGCCGGCGTCACGGAATGCAATCCCCCTGATCTCTTCCGGGACCGGTCCGGGCCGTCCCTTCAACACCCATTTGGTCAAGGCCGGCAGGCTGAGCTCGGCCTCCCCGATGAAAACAAAGTCCGCCTCCGGCATCAGCGGGAGCGTCCCGCGCGGGTCCATGGAGGGGTGAGGTCCTCCCACCACGATCACCGCTTCCGGGCAGGCCTGGCGCGCCGCCTTCACCATCCGGGCCACCACCTCCGCCTCGTTGGAGTAGCATTTGATGCCCACGATCCGGGGTTGCTCGGCGCGCACGTAGTCCTCGACCGCCGCCAGATCCCATCCCTCCTTGCGGCAGTCCTTGATCGCCACGGAATGCCCCGCCCGGCGCAGGGCGGAGGCGAGGTACATCAGACCAAGGTCCGGGATGATCTGATAACCGAAGGGATCAACCGGTGTAAACAGCAATACGTCCATTAACCACTCCCAACATCAATGCCGGCATGCAATTGCAGGCTTGACTGTGGAAAGGATCAAGCGCGGAAAGAAGACTCTGCTCCATGGAATTTTTTAATATAACACAATGGCAGGATACATTCATTATCTTGGTTCTCCGCTCCTCCGTGGGTTCTTGCGAGCTTTCTTGGGATCAGGGATGGGCGCCGCAGGAGATGATGCGGGTCTCGAGCGGACCGAGAGCGGAGCGGGGAGCATGATTGGAGGAAGAATAGATCACGGCGCAGTCGGAGGCGAGGCCGGAGCTGATGTCCGGCGGGAGCTCGCGCGGCCCGGGCGCGGGGTTGCGGATGGCCAGGATCCTTTGCCCGTTTAGGCGGTGGTCAAAGGCGTAAGGCTCTCCGGCGGCGGGATCGCCGCCGATCATCTCGGAGCGGGCGAGGACGGCGGCGTTCTCGCGGGCAAAGGCGATGGCGTCGGCGAGCACGCGCCATTCGCGGCCGGTGAGCAGGTCCGGCGACAGATAGAGCTCCTGCATCATGACGCCGCGGCCGAAGTACATCCAGGCGTCGTCGGCGAGGTCGCGGAGGTTCTCGCCGGTCTCGCCGAAGCTCTGGCGGCGGCCCTTGATGATGCCGTGGGTCATGATGGACGAGATGGGGAACTGGCTTCGCTCGACGCGGAGGCGTTGAAAGAGGACCTGGTCCACGTAGGTGATGTTGCGCTGGCGGAGGCTGCCTTGGCCGGCGAAGCCGAAGTCGCCCCCGCCGCGCCAGAGCACGTCGCTGTACATGAGCCACCACGGCGAGAGCCACGAGCCGACCGTGAAATTGATCATGACGCCCGGATCGGCCGCGCGCACTTGTTGCAAGACCTCGATGAAGGCGTCGGTGAGTCCGGCCTGGCTGCAGGGTCCGACGCGGTGGCCGTGGCGGCGGGAGTTGCAGGAGGTCTTGAGGTTGTCGAGCTTGAAGTAGTTGACGCCGTTCTCGCGCACGTAATCCGTCATGCGCTCGGCAAAGGCGCGCTGATAATATTTTCCGGCGAAGCAGAAGCCGGCCAGGTTTTTTTCGTAGCCCTGGCCCAGCGTGCCCAGGATGCGGCGGCTGTGGTTGAGTGCATAGCCGCCGATGGGACTCATCCAGAGGCCGAGGCGGGCGCCGATGGAGCCGGCGGCCTTGCTCACCGGGCCGAATCCGGCGGGGAAGCGGACGCGGTCCGGCTGCCAGAGACGTTGGAAGTCGTCCCAGCCGTCGTCGAGCACGACCGAGTCGAGCGCAATGCCGTACGGGCCGGCCAGATTTTTTTTGAGCCCCGCGATGCCGGCCTCCACTTCCGGCTCGCTGTAGTTGAAGATGTCGTACCAGGTGTTCCAGAGGAGGAACGGCCGCGGGGGCCGGGCGCGGATGATTCCGATGTATTCGTCGAATGCCTCGCGGACCTTGCCGGCGGCGGCCACGCCGTATACGGCCTCCCGGGAGACGTATCCCACCGGGCCGATGGTGAGGCCGACCAGGTAGCCGCATGACACCCACTGCTCCGGAGCGTGGGGGGCCGGCTCCGGCGGGCGACCATCTTCCCCACCTTCCACCGTGTTCTCCGCCGACGGATAGGCCACGCCCCAGAAGGTGTCACCCACGTACACGGGCTGGCCGGGCCCGGCAAAAGTCTTTGGTTGGTCCCAGGGCTTGAAGGCCTCGAGCACGATGCGGTGGACAAAAATATTTTCGTTGCGCGGGCGGAGCTCGATCCACTTGCGGATGAAAAAACTTCCCGGGTCCTGGCGGTAATGGATGAGCACGTCGAGCTGATGAGTACCGGAGGAGAGGGTGAGGTCCAGAGTCCCGGGCCCGGGCTGCGCGGCGTCCGTCACCTGGAAATCGTCGGGGACCAGCTCAGAGTGCGAGGCCGGCTCCGACGGGCGGCCCTTGCCCAGGTAGATGATGAACTCGACGCCCTTGAACTGCCGTACCTTGCCGGGCGTGGTGCTGGTGATGGCGGTGTAAGCGAGCACGCCGTCCTGCACTCCGATCACGCGCTGGGCGGGTCCGTCCTTGATACGGTAGGTGGCGGGTGGGGTGAAGGATATATTCTCAGCGCGGGCAACTCCGGCTAAAAGCAGGAATACGGCGACGCCAGCCGCCGCCAGTGCGTGATTACATATGATCCTCACTAAGTAACTCTCCGCGCTCTTCGCGCCTCCGCGGTTTGCGGAAGCGCTCATTTATTCAGCTCGTTCACCTTCTTCTCGACCATCTCTCTTATCTCCGCAAGCCTTTTTTCGCTCTCGGCCTCGAAACGCATGACGAGCATGGGCTGGGTATTGGAGGCGCGGACCAGTCCCCAGCCGTCGGGGAAGACCACGCGGACCCCGTCCACGTCAATGACCTTGCGGTTCTTTTGCTTGAAGTACTCGGTGATTTTGGCGACAATGTCGAACTTGCGCTCGTCGCTGGAGTCAATGCGGATCTCGGGGGTGCTGAAGGTTTTGGGGATGCGGGCGACGATGGCGGAGAGCTTTTCGTCCGTCTTGGACATCATTTCGAGGAAGCGGCAGCTGGTGTAGATGGCGTCGTCGTATCCGAAGTAGCGGTGAGAGAAAAAGATGTGGCCCGACATCTCTCCGCCGAGGGCGGCCTTTTCCTCCCGCATCTTGGCCTTGATCAGCGAGTGCCCGGCCTTCCACATGATGGCGCGGCCGCCGTTGTGCTCGATGTCGTCATAGAGCAGGTGCGAGCACTTGACCTCGCCGATAATGGTTGCGCCCGGGACCTCCTTGAGCACGCCGCGGGAGAGGAGCATGAGGGTCATGTCGCCCCAGACGATGCCGCCCTGGTCAGTGACCACGCCGATGCGGTCGGCGTCGCCATCGTAGCCGATGCCGAGGTCGGCCTTGACCTCGATCACCTTGGCCACGAGGTCTTTCAGGTATTTCTCCTGGGTGGGGTCAGGGTGATGGTTGGGGAAACGGCCGTCCATCTCGCTGTAGAGCTCAACGACCTCGCAGCCGAGCCGGCGCAGGATCACGGGCCCGACCGGGCCGGCGGTTCCGTTTCCCGAGTCCGTGACCACCTTGAGCTTCTTTTGCAGCTTGATGTGGGAGGTGATCCAGTTGATGTATTCGTCGCGCACGGGGTGGGACGATAGGTTCGCCTTGCCTTGGGGGAAGTCCTTTTTCTCGATGATCTGGCGCAGGTGCTGGATGCCGTCGCCGTAGAGCGTTTCCTTGCCGATGCAGACCTTGAAGCCGTTCTGGTCGGGCGGGTTGTGCGAGCCGGAGACCTGCACGCCGCCGTCCACCGGCAGGTTGAACAGGCTCCAGTAGAGCATGGGCGTGGTGTTGATGCCGATGTCCACCACGTCAACGCCGCTCTCCAGAATGCCCTCGATCATGGCCCTGGTGAGCGACGGCGAGCTCAGGCGGCAGTCCTGGCTCATGGCCGCCGTCTTGCCGCCGTGGTCCGTGAGCGCCCGGGCAAAGGCCCGGCCCAGGAGTCTGGCGAATTCGTCGTCGTAATCCTTGCCCACCACGCCCCTGATGTCGTACTCGCGAAAGATGTTGTTCTGGTACACCTGGCACCTCCCCTGTTTAAATTGCGGGTCCGCCGGCAACCGCTCCCGGCGGGCGCCGGACCCATTTCTATTCTTATCATTGTGAAGGCGCGATGCAAGCCGGAGGCCCGTGCCCGGTATCCTCGCGCGTACCCATGATACGTGCCCCGATTTCTCGGCGAAGACATAAGCAATGCGGCGGCTCCAAGATGCGCAGATGGGGAGTGTATCCGGGATGGGGCGGTAAGGCAACGGGCGTGCGGGGCGCGGTATTGTCGGCGGGAAAAAAGGGAGCGGGTTTTTAGGCCCGCTCCCTTGAGGTTATAGGGATAATGCCGATTATGGGTTTACGGCGTTCAGGCTGAATGCCGGCAACAGGTCAACGTCATTCATCCATCGGCCTTTTTCTTCGGCGAGCAAAAGACCGCAATGGGGGATTTGAGCGTTCACGATGATGGCGCCGTGGCCGGTGATGGAGAGGACGATGGTGGCGTGGCCGCCGTCAAGTTTGCCGTTGACGCCGGAC
>DATKZS010000094.1:0-2308 GCA_035527835.1 bacterium | reverse complement strand
TCCCACAGGTCCATGGAGCTCACTCCCAGGTCCTCGATGAACTTGGCTTCGGGGACCACCGCCTGGGCGTCCACCTCGAGGTTTTCGATAATCAGCGCGATCACTTGGTCTTTTATGCTCATCCACGAGCCTCCGCATCAGTGTTTCAGCTTGTAAATTCTACCCGGCCTTCAGCCTAAATACAACCCGCCGTTCACGTGAATGGTCTGGCCGGTGATGTAGGCGGCGCGGGGCCCGGCCAGGAACGCGACCAGCGACGCCACGTCCTCCGCGGAGCCGGCGCGCTTCAGGGGCACCCGGCCCAGGATCTCTTTCTGGACCTGCTGAGGCAGCGCGCGGGTCATCTCCGAGTCAATGTATCCGGGCGCCACGGCGTTGACCGTGATGCCGCGGTGGGCGAGCTCGAGGGCGAGCGAGCGGGTGAGGCCCTCGATGCCGGCCTTGCTGGCCGCGTAGTTGGCCTGGCCGGCGCGGCCGATGGCGGCCACGATGCTGGAGACGTTGATGATGCGGCCCCGCCTCTCGCGGACCATGATGCGGGAGGCCGCGCGGCAGCAGTTGAAGCAGCCGGTCAGGTTCACCTCGATCACGCGCTTCCACTGCTCCGGCTTCATGCGGCCCACCACCTGGTCCTGGTTCACGCCGGCGTTGTTGACCAGGATGTCGAGGCCGTCGAACTCCTCCGCGGCCCCGGCGATCATGGCCTGCGCCGCGTCGAAGTCGGTGACGTCGAGCCTCTTGAAGACCGCGACGCCTCCCCGCGCCTCGATGCTCTTATGGGTGGCATCGGCGGAGGCGTCCTCGATAACGTCGGCCACCACCACCGCCGCGCCGGCACGGGCCAGCGCAAAGCAGATGGACCGGCCGATGCCGCGGCCGCCGCCGGTCACCAGCGCGACCTTGCCTTCGAGCTCAGCGTGCATCGCCATTTTCCATGGCCTTCCTGATGTTCTCCAAGTGCGCGGGCTCGGCCATGGGCAGGACCACGGCCGCGGGCGCGGTGCGCTTGATCAGCCCGGCCAGCACCGTGCCCGGCCCGGCCTCCACGTAAGGCTTCACTCCCTTTTCTTCCATGGCCTCGATGGTGCGCCGCCATTGCACCGCGGCCGTCATCTGCCGGACCAGTCTGTCCGCGGCGGCCTCCGGACCCGGGTACGGCGCCGCGTCAACGTTGGCGATGACCGGGAAGGCGGGCTTCGAGAACGTGACGCCCGCGAACAGCTCCGCCATCTTCCCGGCCGCGCCGCTCATGAGTTCCGTGTGGAACGGGGCGCTTACCTTGAGCTTCCTGGCCTTGCCGCCCTTTTCCTTGATAATGGCGATGGCGCGGTCGAGCGCGGCGCTATGGCCGGAGATCACGGTCTGGCCCGGCGCGTTGTCATTGGCCGGGACCACGACCTCTCCCCGCGCGGCCTCTTGGCACGCGGCTTCGATCAGCGCGGGCTCCGCTCCGAGGATGGCGGCCATGCCGCCCATTCCGGCCGGGACCGCCTCCTGCATCCACCTGCCCCTCATGCGCACGGCCCGCGCGCCCGGGCCCAGCCCCAGAGCGCCCGCGGCAATCAGCGCCGAATACTCGCCCAGGCTGTGGCCCGCGGCCACGGCCGGCACGAGGCCCGTCTCTTGTTTAAGCACGCGCCAGGCCGCCACGCTCGCGGCCAGCACGCACGGCTGGGTGAACTCGGTCAGTTCGAGCCGGTGGTGAGGGTCATTAAAACAGATCCCGGCCAGGTCGAGCCCGGCCGCGTCGGAGGCCTCCGCGAAAGTCTCGCGGGCCACGGCAAACTCGCGGCACAGCGCTTTTCCCATGCCCACGGCCTGGGAGCCTTGGCCGGGAAACACCAGAGCCCATCCGCCCATTGCTCATCGTCCGCCCAAAGAGATCAGATCGTAGCGCTCAGACCTCTTCAACTTCCTTGACCACCCGGCCCCGGTACTTGCCGCAATGCGAGCACATCTGGTGGGGCAGCATGGGCTCGCCGCAGCTCGGGCACGCGATCACGTTGGGCGCCGTGAGCCCCTGGTGCGTGCGCCTGGTCCTCGTCCGCGACTTGGATTTCTTTCGTTTCGGTACCGCCATGGTTGAACTCCTTTATACTCGTTTGCCGAGGTTGGGTTTTATTTTAAGCGCAAAGACGCAAAGAACGCAAAGAATTACAAGACAAAATCACTCTTGTCCAAAATAGGCCGCAAGAAAACCGCCAAGACGCCAAGAGCGCCAAGGATCGCCAAGTAAATCATGATGTTTCTTCGCGGCCCGGCAAAGAACAGCTCCGGAACGTCGGCCCCAACCGGCTTGGCGAACCGG
>DATKZS010000093.1:0-95515 GCA_035527835.1 bacterium | reverse complement strand
GTCAATGCAGCAGCGCAGGAAAACGAGCGGCCCGGCGCCTGGCGCAGGATTTTGTCGGGGTGTGGTCATTACCATGGAGGCGATGAGGTCGCACCTGATCAAGCGGGTGTTGCTGAGCGTGTCGGTGGCGGTTGGGGTGCTGGTGCTGGTATTCGCCCTGATCCACCTGATCCCCGGCGATCCGGTTGACGTGATGCTGGGAGAGAGAGCGCAGGCGGCGTACCGAACCGGCTGGAAATCGCCCGGATAAACTGTTAAATTATCGGCCAGGCCCCGCCGCCGCGGCCCTTTTGCCCGATAACGGCGTGTCGCGCGGCGGCCGGCAAGGAGGTTTCAGGGTGTCGGAGAAGAAAAAAGTCGCCATCGTCGGCGCCACGGGTTACACCGGTCAGGAGCTTGTGCGCATTCTGCTCGGGCATCCGGGCGTCTCGATCATCGCGCTGACCTCGCGCCGGAACGCGGGCCGGAAGTATGGAGACCTGTTCCCCGGTTTCCGCGGCCATGCGCTCCCGGCGGTGAGCGAGTACCGGCCGGGCAAGCTCGCCAGGGAGGCCGACCTCATCTTCTTCTGCCTGCCCCACGGCGAGTCGCAGGCCGCGGTGGGCGGGGCCATGGATCTCGGCGCCCGCGCGGTGGACCTGTCCGCCGACTTCCGCTTGAAGAGCGCCGCCGCCTATAAGAAGTGGTACGGCGCCCACGAGCGCCAGGACCTGCTCAAGGAGGCGGTGTACGGCCTGCCGGAGCTTTATCGCGCCAAAATCGCCCGCGCCCGTCTGGTGGCCAACCCGGGCTGCTATCCGACCGGGGTCATCCTGGGCGTGTCGCCGCTTTTGCGGGAGGGCCTGGCCGATCCCGGCCACGTGATCGCGGACATGAAGTCGGGGGTGTCGGGCGCGGGCCGCAAGGGCACGCTCGAACTCGCCTTCTGCGAGGTCAACGAGGCGCTCCGTCCCTATAACCTTTACGCGCACCGCCACACCCCGGAGATGGAGCAGGAGCTCGGCAAGGCCGCGGGCCGCAAGGTCCGCGTCACCTTCAGCCCCCACCTGGTTCCCATGAATCGGGGCATCCTGGGCACCATCTACGTGCAGCTCAAAAAGCGCTGCTCCGCGGGCGACCTCTCCGCGGTCATGGCCGAGGCCTACGCCGGCGAGCCGTTCGTGCGCGTGCTCCCGGCCGGCGTCCTCCCCTGCGTCTCCCGCGTGCGCGGAACCAATTACGCGGACCTCGCCGTGGCCGTGTCCCCCGCCGGACGCGACGCCACCATCACCACCGCCATAGACAACCTGGTCAAGGGCGCCTCCGGGGCCGCGGTCCAGAACATGAACGTCATGTTGGGCATGGACGAGACCCTGGGCCTGACGGCGGCGGCGATCAGGCCGTGAAGAAGAGGAATTGAACCACCAGGAGGGAAGCGAAGACTAACGCCAAGACGCCAAGTGCGCCAAGAAGCAATAGAGATTTTTTAAATATAAATTTTCTCTCTTTCCGGTCTTGGCGGACTTGGCGTCTTGGCGTTTAATCTTGCTCTATCGTTCACACCGCCCTTATAAAGAAATACAGAGTTATTATGAACAGCGGTCCGTCGCTGATGAAGCCCATGGCATAGGCCAGGAAGCGGCGCTGGGAGAAGAGCACGATGTACTGGATGGTGGACGCGGCCTTGGAAAAGAGCAGGACCACCACCATCACGTAATACTTCTGCGGGTCCGCGGCCACGAAGGCGCAGATCACCACCAGCATCAGCATCATCGAGATGGTCAGCGCGAGCCAGAATCTTTCCGTGGACAGCGGGATCAGCGGCAGCCGGTCCTTGAACAGCCGCTGCGACAGGGTGTTGAAATTTTCCAGCATCAGGTTCGGGCCGAGAAGAAAACTCAAGCCGCCGACCACGTAGAGCACGAGCGAGATGATCATCCAGGTCCTGAGGGCCGCCATGCCGGGCGCCAGTATCTCCATCACTTCCTCCTTGGTAATGCCTCCGCGCCGCCCCGGGTCCGAGCTCGTCGGGCCGGCCGGAGGGCCGGGATCACTTGTCCAGGTCAGCCTCCACCGGCCGCGCCTGCCGGAGAGCCTCCTGCCTGTCCTTGCTCCCCAGCATCTTGATCTCCTCGCCGATCAGCTTGAGGTCGGTCTCGATCACCGACACCTGGTACTGCAGCAGCCGGATCTGACGGTTCATCAGCGCCATGGCGTAAAGCATGATGAGCAGCGACAGCGACAGAATGACGGTGAAGGTTACGTCCGCGCCCGTCCACAACTGGGACCAGTCCATCTGTGACCAATCCATGCTCTCCTCCCCGGGGACAAAATCTTTCAAGCAAATTCTAATGGTTCCGCGTCTCCGATGCAAGGAGCCTTGACCCGACCCGCACCCCGCAACAGGAGCATCTTTAGTCACGGCCATCTCCCCTGCCCCGCTTCCAGCATCGCGCGGCAATCCTTCTTCGCTTGAGTTCCCACCTGGGCCGATGCATGATTAATTCATGCCCCGGCCCTGGTCCATCATCATCTTCGCCGCTTCCGGCTTTTTCGCCATCATGGCGGGACGCTGGGCCCTCGGCCTCGCAACGACCTCGGAGTACGTCCACTTCTCCGTGAATTTCCCCGCGCCCTCCCGTGACGTCCTGGGCCGCGTTGAGCTGGGCGGGCCCTGGACCAGCATCCCCGACCCCGAATGGACCGGATACCCCGCAGGAGGGCTGCTGCCCTGGGGACGAGAAGGCGCCATCACCGTTGACCTCGGCCAACAGGGCTTTCTGAAAAAGCTGGTCCAGCCGGGTGACGTCACCATTTCCACCCACTGGCTGCGCAACGTGGGCCGGAGGCCCATTCGCGTGCGTCTCGAGCTTGACGCCTGCGGCCTGCCCGTCGAGTGGGAGACCTTCGAAAGCAGCTTCGATTATAAAACGCATGAATTCACGCGGGCCATCGTGCCCGGCCGGACCGCCACCATGGACTGGCACCTCCAGGTCCAGCCGCCCCGGCGCGACCAGCGCATGATCTGCGACGGCGGGCTCAAGGTGATGGACGCGGACGTTGGGGAGCTCCTCACCTTCCTGCCCATCCGGCTCATCAATTCGGCCGAGGCAAAGCCCGGCCGCGCGGAGCATGACTGATGCGCGCGCATTTAATCAAGCGGTTCCTCTTCTTCATGCTCGGCATCGTCCTGTTCTACGCGCCGTTCGCCCTCCTCACCCGGCTCCTGCTCCACCTCCTCGACTCGCCGCTCCGCGCCGACGTCCACCGCATCTGCCTGCGAATGCCCGTCGAGTGGCTCCTCCAGCCCTGGATGTACCCGACCATGATCAGGCAGCCCCTCTACCTGGTAGCAGCCCTGCTCCTGCCCGCAACCGCCTTTTTCCTGGGACCTCTTTTCTGCGGATGGGTCTGTCCCGCCGGACAGCTCCCCGAGTGGACGGGAAGAATAGTGCCCGACCGCCTCAAGCTCGACCTCGCCGGCCGGATCAACCCGTCCCCCATTCGCTACGGGGTGCTCGCCGGGACGCTCCTCGCACCCTTTGCCGGCGCCCATCTCTGCTGCGCCTTCTGCAACTTCGGGATGATGCAGAACCTGGTGAGCGCCGCCGCTGGCGAGTTCACCGGACTTCTCCACTGGGCCTCATTCTCCATCATCACCTTCGCGCTCTGGTTCTTCATCCTGGGAATTTTCATGAAAGGCGGGAGGGGATGGTGCAACTTCATCTGCCCCGCCGGCGCGCTGATGGCCATCTTCCACGCCGTGGGCGCCCGCGCCGGCCTCCCCGCCGTGAGAATTGACCCGAAACAATGCGACCAGTGCGGCCGCTGCGCGAGCGACTGCCCGGCCTGGGCCATAACCCGGCACAGCCCTCCCGCCCTGAACCTCCACGCCTGCAACGCCTGTCTCGATTGCGTCCATGTATGCGCCAGCGGCGCCATCCATTACGGAAAACGCGGGCCGGCCACAAGATTTAAGGCCCCCCTTCCCGCGTTGCCCGGACCGGAACGATGAATTATATTGGCTGATGCCGGCGGATGGACGCGGCCCTTGTTTTTCATGGACAAGATGAATATGTTATCGGCATGGACATCGCCATCGCTTTATTGACGCCGCCATCGCGCGGCATGTGTCAGTTCAAGGAAGTCAGTTGATGTGGCCCCGAAAAAACCGTGGTAAAAAAGCGGCCGTGAAAATCGGAGAGCTGATCGAGAGCCGCGCCCAGGAAATGAGCGTCGAGCTCACCGGCCAGGCAGGCGCCCTCCTCCTCTCTTCGCCCGCCGCCGGCGTGGTCCGCATCAGATCCGGGCTGGGCGGCGAGTTCGGAGAGGACCGCTCATTTGCCGTGGCCCAGAGGCAGGGAGCCATCGCGCCGCAAATCGCCGAGAACGCGGAAAAGCTCGACATCTCCTTTGCCGGCCTTAAAGTGGCGGCCCTCAAGAACCCCGTGCTCCTCAGCGCCTACGACCGCGACGGCGCGCTCCTCTTCCGCGAGCATCCCTGGTCCGGCCTCGAGTGGTCGGACCAGGGCCTGTCCCTCACCCACCTGATCGAGCACGGCACCCACTTCTTCGGCTTCGGCGAAAAGACCGGTCCCATGGACAAGCTGGGCCGCGCCATGAAGATGTGGAACACGGACATGCCCTACCACGTGAGTTACGACCCGCTCTACATCTCCATCCCGTTTTGCGTGGTGCTCCGGTCGGGCCGCGCCCACGGCCTGTTTTTCGACAATCCCGCCCGCTCCCATTTCCAGGCAGGCACTGGCCGCGGGAGCTTCAACTATCGCGTCGAGTCCGGCGAGCTCGACCTCTACCTGATCGAGGGCCCGGCGGTGAAGGACGTAATCGCCCGCTTCACATCGCTCACCGGCCGCATGACCATGCCCCCGCGCTGGGCGCTCGGGCACCAGCAGTGCCGCTGGTCCTACATGGACGAGGCCGAGGTCCGGGACATCGCCGCCAATTTCCGTAAGCGCGACATCCCGACCGACGTGATCTACCTCGACATCCACTACATGGACCGCTATCGCGTGTTCACGTTCAACGGCAAGCGCTTCCCGGACGTGAAGAAGATGACCGACGATCTCGGCCGCGACGGCTTCAAGGTGGTGACGGCCGTGGACCCGGGCGTGGCCGTGGCCGATGACTATCCCATCTATCGCGACGGCCGCGAAAAGGGGCTTTTTTGCAAGGACGAGAGGGGCGGCGAGTATCACTCCCGCGTCTGGCCCGGCAAGGTCGCGTTCCCCGACTTTTCCAGGGAGCAAGCGCGGCGCTGGTGGGGCGACTCTCACCGAACTCTCACCGACGCCGGCGTGGCCGGGGTCTGGAACGACATGAACGAGCCCTCCTGCTGGACCGTGGACGTGCGCGCCCGCGACACCGTGCTCGCGCTAAAGCCCGTGCGCCATCCCCGCATGGTCCACGACGACGAGGGCCGCAACACCCCCCATCTCTCCTTCCGCAACGTTTACGGCCTGTGCGAGGACCAGGCCGCGCATGAGGGCCTGTTGCGCCTGCGCCCCGACACGCGCCCCTTCATTCTCTCCCGCTCCGGCTACGCGGGCGTGCAGAAGTTCGCGGCTATCTGGACCGGCGACAACTCGTCAACATTCGCCCAGCTCCGCCTCACTATCCCCATGCTCCTGAACCTCGGACTCTCCGGCCTGTCTTTTGCCGGGCCCGACATCGGCGGCTTTATGTGGAACTGCTCGCCCGAGCTCTACGCCCGCTGGATCGAGCTCGGCGCCTTCTATCCCATGTGCCGCACCCACTGCGCCATCAAGATGCGCAGGCAGGAGCCGTGGAGCTTCGGCCCCCGCGTCGAGAGCATCGCCCGCGAGTACCTGAAGCTCCGCTACCGCCTCCACCCTACCCTCTACTCGCTCCTGCGCGATAGCCACGAGACCGGCGCGCCCGTCTTGCGCCCGCTCTTCTACGAATTCCAGAGCGAACCAGCAACCATCGCCATCGAGGACCAGTGCATGTTCGGGCCGTGGATTCTGCTCGCGCCCGTCATGAAAAAGGGACGCACCCGCAGGATGGTCTACCTACCCGGATCCCTCTGGACCGACTTCTGGACCGGAGAGACCATCAAGGGCCCGCGGCTCATCGAGCGCGACGCGCCGCTGGAGACCATGCCCATCTACGTCCGCGCCGGCGCCGTCATCTTCATGTGGCCCGCCCTCTCCTGGCTCGACCAGCGCCCGGTGGACCGACTCTTCATCGAGCTCTACCCGCCGGAGAGCGGCTCATCCGAGGCCGTGCTTTACGAGGACGACGGCCACACGCTCGAATATCTGGACGGCGTTTTCTGCAAAAGGACCGTGAGGCAGGAGCGTACGCCGGACGGACTGAGTGTTAAGATCTCGGCAAAACAAGGGCCGTTCACTCCGCCGCCACGGCGCCTGACCCTGAAAATCCACCATTCCCCGCGTCCCGCCGAGGTCAGACTGGATGGCGGCGGCTTGAAAATCTCGGATCCGTCCGCCGGGTCGGATCAAGATATTGATTGTGTTTACCTGATGACCGAAGGGGCATTGAAGATGTCCTTTCCGGATGATGGGCGGGAGCATGAGGTTTTTATGAACATCGGATGAAATTACAAGGCAGGGCTTGCTTTAATCTCAACTGTACATACATTACATGGGGTACGAGAGATAACATTAACATAAGACATCTCGTCTGACGCATGGCTCGGATTTTCAGAATTAGTGGATGATCAGAAAAGGAGGGCCGCTAATGAAGAGACTGATTATGGCCTCAGTGCTCCTGGCCGGCGCGATTTTCCTTGGAGGTCTCCTGGCCCGGGGCGAAGGACAGTTCCTGCAAAACGGCATGTTGCCCTCGGTCCCGGTCTTGCCGGACAACCCGCAGACCGACCCCAAAATCCGGCTCGGCAAGCAACTCTACTTCGACACCCGCCTCTCCGCCGACAACACCGTAAGTTGCGCCACCTGCCACATCCCCGAAACCGGATGGGCCCACCGCGCTCCCACCGATACCGGCATCAAAGGCCAGGTCGGGGGCCGCAACTCCGGCTCCATCATTGACGCCGCCTACATGAAATTCCAGTTCTGGGACGGGCGCGCCGGGTCCCTGGAAGAGCAGGCCCTGGGGCCCATCGCCAATCCCATCGAGATGGGCGAGACCCTCGACAACGTGGTGAGGAAGCTCAACGCCATCCCCGGCTACCGCGAGCAGTTCCAGGCCGTATTCGGCACGGACGTCACCACCGAGGGCATCGGCAAGGCCATTGCCTCGTTCGAGCGCACCATCATCTCCGGCCCCTCACCCTATGACAAATATCTGGCCGGAGACAAGACCGCATTGAGCGCCGGCGCGGAGCGGGGCATGAAGCTGTTCAACGGCAAGGCCCATTGCACGCCCTGCCACAGCGGGCCCACGTTTTCCGACCAATCCTTCCATAACCTCGGCGTGGGCATGGACAAGCCCGATCCCGACATCGGACGCGAAAAGGTCACCAATGACCCCAAAGACCGCGGCCGCTTCAAAACACCCGGCTTGCGCAACGTGGCCGAGACCCCTCCCTATCTTCATGACGGTTCCGAAGCCACCCTGATGGACGTGATCGAGCTCTATAACAAGGGCGGCGCCAGGAACCCGAACCTTGATCCGCTCGTCCTGCCCCTCAACCTGACCCGGCAGGAGAAGGAAGACCTGGTGGCGTTCATGGAGTCCCTGACCGGGCCCGTGCCCAAGGTCGAACCGCCGGTGCTGCCCTGAACCGGCCCCGGAGCAAGGAGGAAGACCATGAATATTACGCGCAAGATCGCATGGCTGTTGATCGCGGCTTTTATAATCTCCCTCTGGCCCGGCGAGTCGCCGGCGATCCCCGTCTTCGCCCGCAAGTACGGCTTTAACTGCACCATGTGCCATTCCAATTTTCCCCGGCTCAACGATTTCGGATGGCGCTACCGCCAGAACGGCTACCAGATCCCCGGCCGCGAAAACGAAGACAAGACCGTCCTGGAAAGCCCGCCCCCCTTTGCCGCGCGCGTCAGCGCCGGTTACAACAACGACTCCTATATCCGCACCCCCGGCGCAATTGACACGCGGCGCTTCGAGGTCAACGGTCTCGACCTCCTCTCCGGAGGGCTCATCGGCCGCAACATCGGCTACTTCCTGATCTACCCGCCCCAGATCAACGCCTCACGCGGAGTACAGGGACAGGACGGAACGGTCGAGATGGCCAACGTCATCTTCTCCAACCTGGCCTCGACCTGGCTCAACGTCCGCGCCGGCCGCTTCGAACCGGCATATGCCGCCGTCAGCGTCAAGCGCAACCTGGCGTTCTCACCCTGCGAAATCTATGACGTCGGCGCGCCCAATGGGATGGTCTTTTCCGAGACCCAGGAGGGAATCGAGGTCACCGGTTATGGATACGGCTTGAGCTACGCCGCCGGATACGTCAACGGATCGCCCACCAACGACCCCGATGACGGCCCGACCGACTACTATGTCCGGATGGCCGCGGTCCTGGGACAAGGAGAGGGACAGACCGCGGGGCAGAGGATCGGAGTCACCGGATATTGGGGATCGGCGCGGCCGGACCCCGCGCTAATGCCCCGCGACTCGCGCCAGCCCTTCAGCCGGGTGGCGGTGGATGCAAGCCTCAACTTCATGCAGATCAACCTCACTGCCCAGTACCTGACGGGGCAGGACAACCGCAGGCTGTGGGGCGCCGCCAAGCCCGTGTCCTTCGAGGGCGGCTTCGCCGAGCTAAGCGTTCTGCCGGCCACCAACTTCGTGGGCCTGGTCCGTTACGACTGGGTGAACGCACCCGTCAAGCAGGACCGGGACATCACCCGCTGGACCGGCGCGATAAGGTATTATCCGCAGGACAATCTGGCCCTTCACTTCGAGTATTCGCAACGCAAGCAGCAGAACATGGTCCGCCGCCAGGAGGCCGTGGAAAACTTCTATACCGTAAGAATGGATTTTGTTTTCTGATACTGCGATCTTGAGGTAAGACTGAGCAGGCCCCGGGATCAATCGGTACCGGGGCCTGCTTTTTCCAATCAGGACATTTGCTCTATCAGATATTCGCGAGTCCCCAGCCCCATCTTCTCCGCGTGGACGATCTGGATGGTGGGATCGTACCTGGGGTACGAGATTCTGGAGAGGTCCTTGCCGTGGGCCTTGGCGGTGAGGTCGAGGGTGGCCTGGTCCGCGGCCACGATGTCGGTGGACGCGAGCACGCCCACGTCCGGGACGATCTTCTTCTGCGCAATGTCGAAGCAGTCGCAGTCCTTGGTCATGTCCGCGAGCACGTTCACGTAAACCGCCTTGTCCGCGAAGCGCCTCACCACCGCCGCCGCGTGCTCGGCCATGCTCTTCTGCAGCACCGGCGACTCGATGCGGTAGTCGAACTTGATCGCGCCGAAGCGGCACACCGCGATGCACTCGCCGCAACCGATGCACTTGCCGCGGTCAATGAATGACGCCCCCTCCGCCGCGCTGATCGCCTGGGTCGGGCACCATTTCCGGCACTTGCCGCAGTCCGTGCACTTCTTCACGATAACTTCCGGCGTGATCTTGCTGTGCTGCCGCATCTTGCCCGCCCGCGAGCTCAAGCCCATGCCCACGTTCTTGATCGCCGCGCCCAGGCCGGTGGCGATGTGGCCGGTGGCGTGAGAGATCACTACCAGCGCGTCAACCAGCAGCACCTGGCCCGCCACCTTCACCCGCTGATGCAGCTCGCCGCCTACCTCCAGCTCGACCTCGTCGGTCCCCGACAGCCCGTCCAGCGCGATGAACGGCGCGCCCGTGACCTCCACCGTGAACCCGTGCTCGTTAGCGTGCAGCGCGTGCTTGATCGCGTTCTCCCGCTTCCCCTTATACAGCGTCGAGGTGTCGGTCAAAAACGCCTGCGCCTTGGCCTTCTTCACCAGAGCGACCGCCGCCGCCGCCAGCTCCGGCTTCACGTGCGTCGTGTTGTTGCGCTCCCCCACGTGCAGCTTGATCGCCACCATGTCGAGCTTCTTCAATCGCTTCACAAAACCCGTGGCCTCCATCACCCGCCCGAGCGCCGCCGCCTGCTCCGCCGCCGAAGCCCCGTCCGGGAGCGGCGCGAAAAATACCTTGGACTTCTTCATGTTCCATCGTCTCCTTATGAGCTTTATTTCAGAGACATCTTAAACATGGTAGGACAGGCATTCCTGCCTGTCCAGCGGCTTTCACCCCGTGCAGAGCCGGACAGACAAGAATCTGTCCTACCCCCGGGAAAGGGGCTCAGCGCTTGCCGTTTCCTCCCCGCGATGCAACAATAAAAGACGAGAGGAGGGACTGTCATGTGGCGCAATTGGATCGAGGCGATACGGACCTGCAATCTGCCGGAAGGCGCGAGGATGGACCCGATAAGCAAGTGGCTCATCATCACCCGCTCCTGCGTGTTCTCCATGACCCTGATCTCGGCCCTGATCGGCGGCCTGCTCGCCGCCGTGTACGCGGCCGCGCCGTTTCATTGGGGCCTGTTGCTGCTGGTGGCCGTGGGCCTCGTGCTCGGCCACGCCTCCAATAACATGGTGAACGACCTCTTCGACGTGCTCGGCGGCGTGGACACCAAGGACTACCCGCGCGCCAACTACGCTCCCCATCCCATCCTCGACAACCTGGTCAGTAAAGAGGGGCTGATCGGCGCCATCGTGCTCATGAACGTCCTTGACCTCGCCATCGCCATCTATCTCACCAGGCTCGTTGGCTGGCCCGTGCTGGCCTTTGCCGTGGCCGGGCTCGCCTTCAGCGTGTTCTACGTGGCCCCGCCGCTCAAGCTCAAGCACCGCGGGCTGGGCGAGCTGGCCATCTTCCTGATCTGGGGACCGCTGATGATCGGCGGAACTTACTACGTGATGGCGGGCACGCTGTCCTGGCCCATCATTCTCGCCACCGTGCCCTACGGCATCGGCGTTTCCGCCGTGCTCATGGGCAAGCACCTGGACAAGGCGGACAAGGACCGGGAAAAGGGTGTGCGCACGCTGCCGGTCGTGCTCGGCGACAAGGGCGGCCGCAGCCTCACCATGATCATGGTGTGGAGCTATTACCTCATCATCACGGCGCTGACAGCGATGGGCTTCCTGCCCTGGCCCGCGCTCCTCGCCCTGGTCACCATTCCGCGCGCCAGTCGCTTCATCCACACCCTGAGCCAGCCCGTGCCGGCCACCGCCTCGGAGGCCTTCGCCATGGCCGAGGACGTCATCCCCGCCGACCTGCGCGCCCGCTTCGACCCGTCAAAGCCCATCGAGTCCTATCCCCTCTGGCCCCTGTGGTACGTGGCCTGGGGCGTCTGGTGGGTCCGCGTCGCCGGCGGATGGTTCGTGCTGGGGCTGGTGCTGGCGGCGATTTTTATATAGAAGAAGGCCATGAAACCGGTATTAATCATTCATACGATGGAAGCGGTCATGAAAAGAAATTCAAGCGTGGCAAGGGAATGCTTAATAAGATCTTCCGTTGTGAGCATCATTATTTTATTAGCCTGTCTGGCCGTTCCGGTACCCGGATTAACGGCATCGGCAGGGGCCGAACAGAAATTGGTCCTGGCCTTTTATTATCCGTGGTACCGGACAATTGAGGACAGCGGATACTGCACCTGGAACTTCGGGGGACTTCAATACGAGGACCGGGACAAGAGGTGCGCCGAGAACAAGAACACGCCGCGCCTGCCCGCGGGCGGACTTTACGACTCCTTGAATCCGGAAGTGGTGAGAAGGCACCTTGACGAGTCGCGGCGGGCGGGGATTGACGGCTGGGTCGTGAGCTGGTGGGGACGGGGCGACCAGACCGATGCGGCGCTGGCCCTGGTGCTTGACGAGGCCGGGGAGCATGCGCCGGGATTCAAGATCGCCGTGTACTACGAGATGATTCCGGGCTGCCGGGGCTGGACCTGCGATGAGATGAAGGGGCCGGAGAAGGTCAAAGCGGCCCTGGATGATTTCCGCTGGCTCCATTCCCGTTATTTTTCTCATCCCTCCTATCTTCGGGCGGACGGCCGTCCGGTGGTGTTCGTTTACATCCGGGCCATGCTGCATGGAATGGGCGAGTGGCCGCAAATCATCGCCCAGCTCCGCCCGGAGATGGAGTTGTTCCTCTCCGCCGACGCGGCCACGACTTTCCTTGACCCGCTGGTTCCGAAAGTTTTTGACCAGGTGCATTTTTACAACCAGGTGTACGAGCTGAAAATCCTCGCGCCCTGGCTGGTTGATTACCGCGGGTTTGTGCAGCGCGCCCGCTGCTCCGGCCGGAGCGCGGCCGTGACCGTGATCCCGGGCTATGATGAGCGGCTGGTCCCCGGCCGGCCCGGCGTCCGCCTCGAGCGAAAAGATGGAAAGACCTATGAACAAATTTGGGAAAAGGCCCTGGCCGCCGAACCCGACTGGGTCCTGATCACCAGCTTCAACGAGTGGTATGAAGGCAGCGAGATCGAGCCGAGCCAGGAGCTGGGAGAAACCTACCTTGACCTGACCGCGTCATACGCCGCCAGGTTCAAGGGTGATGCAAGCCCTTGACCGCGGAGCTTCCGAAGGCCTCGTCCAGCGTGGCAGGCTCAACTTACTCGAACTGCTTCTTGAAATCCGCGAACGCCTGCCTGAGCTCATCGAGTTGGGTGCGCAGCTCCTTTATTTCTTGAGCAAGCTCCGCCATCCGGTCGTTCTCGGCGCGGACCGCGGCCATGGCCGGCTCGACGCGGGCCTCGGGCGCCAGCTCCTCGATCTTGATCTCGCCCATGAGCTGGTGGGCGTAGCGCGATTCCTTGCGCCCGGGCTGGCGCGGGAGCTTGACGATGAACTTCATCTCGACAAGGTCATCGAGCGCGTGCTCGACCTCTTCAAGCGCGCCGAACTTGTGCAGCCGCTCGGTGCGCGAGCGCAGCTCTCCGGGCGTCTGCGGGCCGCGCAGCATGAGTTCGCACATTACCGCGGCCTCCGCCGGTACCATCTTGCTCTGCTTTGTAAAGTTGTGCCCGTACTTGGGCACGCGCGCGCCGGACGACTGGTACACCAGCTGCTTCTGCTTGAGGCCCTCCAGCGCCCGCGCCACCGTGGTCTCGTCATAGGCCGCCACCGGGTCGCGGTTGTTCTTCTGGTTGCAAGCATTAACCAGAGCGTTCAGGGACAGCGGATAATACTCGGGCGTGCTCATCTCCTTCTCGAGCAGGCACCCCAACACCCGGACCTCGGCATCGCTAAGCAGGCTTTGCATATCTTACGCTCCTTCCCGCAAGATTATGAACGTGCCCCGGATAAACTTCAAGGGCACGGCGTCCGGCCGTGCCCTTGCGCTATGACCTCATGGCCTCAGGTCATTTGTTCCTGCTGTTGGAACGGCCTCCTCCGGAGCGGCCACCAGACGACCGGTTGGAGTTGCTGCTCCGGGCCGGGGCCGAGGAGCGTGAAGTTGAGGGGCGCGAAACCGAGGAGCTGGAAGACGAGGAGCCGCGGTTTTGGTTGTAGCTCGGAGCCGGAGTGCTGCGGCTCGGGTTGTTGCCGGGCGCCGGGGCGCTGGCCCGGGGCGCGCTGTTATAGGAGCCGCGCGCGGGGGCCGCGTTGCGGTTAACGTTGGTATTGGCCGGAGGCGCTGAATAAGTACGGGTCTGCGGCGCCGGCTTGGCCGCCGGGACTCTGTTGGTTGCCGGGACGTTGTTGGCGGCCGGAGCGCGGTAGGTATTGGTGGCGCCGCGCGCGCCGTTGTTGCCGTCGTATCCGTAATGCGTGCTCGGCCTCTGCCCACCGCTCAACGCGCGGTTTGGCGCCACGCTGTTCTGCGGACGGGTGGCCGTGTTCCCGCCATTGCCGGTCCGGGCGCCGCCGTTCAGGTTGGAGGGGACCTCGACCAGGTTGCCGCGCTCGTCACGGCCGTAGTTCATGGGCAGCCGGGTCTCGGTTTTCGGAGCGCGTGTCGCGCTGTTGTTGCGATCGTTGCGGTACTGGTAGTTCGTCGTCGGCCTCGCCTCCGTGCGGCCGCTGCCCTTGTTGCCGTTGTTGCCATTGTTCACCGCCGGAGACTGGCCGCGGCCCGGGGCCACACGGTTGTTGTCGCCGGTCTTGTAGCCATAGCTGCGGTTCGACGGGACCGTCGGATGCATCCGGTCGGAGACGTTGCGCGCGTCATTGCCGGCGCCGTTGCCGGTGGTCCTTGTTTTCACCGTCGGGTGCTGCCGCTCGCCGGTGTTGCCCGTGTTCCTGCCGTTCACGGTGGGCCGGTTGTCGTTATTACCCACCGCGCGTCCGTTGTTCACTTCCGGCCGCTCTTTGCCGGTCATGCTGCGGGGATTGTCGCGCACGTCGTTGTTGCGGGGGTTCGCGGCGCGGCTGCCGTAATCCACCCGCGCCACCCTGGTGTCTCGGCTGCCGGCAACGGGCCGGTTGTGCGCGTACACCCTGGTGTCGCTGGGCCGCCGGTCACGGCTCACGTAGCCGTTGGGCCGCGGCGTGCGAGCGTTATAGTCAACGTCCAGGTGCCGCGAGATCTCACGGTACGGGTTCCGCACAACCTTGCACGAGCTCCCGCAATTGCCCGGCCACGGCCGCACGTAACGCCCGTAATGGCCGCGCCCGAAATCGTTATAGCGCACCACCGTCATGCACCGATGGTCAATGTAGCGGTCATAATGACTCGGCCCGAAGCTGAAGAACACGCCCACCGTCACCACGTCATAAGGGATCGGCTGCCACGCGATGTAGTCCGGTCCCTCGACCCAGAACACCAGCGCCGGGCTCCAGTGCGTGTGCACCACATGGACCGGGGCCCACACCCATCCGCCGGTCACCAGGACCCACCGGCCGTAATGGTACGGATACCAGCCCCACGGCTCGTAACTCACCCAGGTCCAGCCCCACGCCGGACGCCACACCCACCGGCCGTCACGGTACGGGGTCCAGCCCACCACCACGCGCGGACGCCACACATAGCCGTAAGTCGGGTCATTCACCCACACGCCGTTGGCCGCCATCTCCGCCGCCGCCGGCTCCGGCATATAACCCGCCACCGCCGCCGGAGGAGGCGCCGCCGCCGCGAGCTGCTGGTCGCGCTGGTCGCTCCACTTATCCAACTGGTCGCGGCCGCTGCTCCGAACGAGCTGCACGCTGTCGCCGCTCGCGTCCGCGCTCAAGGACTGGCCGGGGTTCAGGTTGAACCGGCCGCGCGGGCCGTCAACCTCGACCTTGCCGCCGCTCGCCGTCACCCGGCTCGCGCCGTCGTCAGCCACGTCCACCCGCGCACGGTCGCCCGTGTTCAGCACCACCGTCTGGCCCGGAATGTCCAGCATCAGCGGAGCGCCGCCGGAGGCCGCGACAACCTTGCCCTTGGTCAGAGTAACCCGCACCTCGTCGTCGGCAAGCTTCGTGAACTGGACGCCTGAGTCCTCACCCAGGCGAAGGTACGTGCCCTGGCCCACGTAAATCTCCGACTCGCCGCCCTGGTCCTGCCACACCATGTCGCCCTCGCCAATCGGCGTGTTCTGCGTGGCCTCGAACCAGTCCGTGTCAGACTGCTTGAGCAGCAGCGAGTTGGCCTTCCCGCTAACATCGCTTACCCACGGAACCGGTCCCGTGACCTCCTGCGGATCCTCAGCCAGCGCCCGCGACCCAAAACCAAACAGCCCGAGCGCAATCAGCACCGCTATCATCATTGTCTTTCTCATGGCAAACACCGCCTTTCTCAGGTTATGATACCATAACGCCATTAACGGTTTCCTTTGCTTGTCCATTCTATTCACCTCGCGCTCAATATAAAAGCAAGCTTGGTGCCAATCACGGCCCTGCCAGCGAAAAAGATAATTTGCTTTGTTTTTCATGGCCTTACAAGTGCCAAGAATTCCGCCGTTTTCGCCTCGGCCAGCATCTCGCATCCAGATGCGGCGCAATCGCGCAATAATACGTTGCGCCGGACTAAACAAACGCGCAACCAGGCTTTTACCGCGCTCGATACCGTAGCTGGCCTTATTCTTAGGCCACCGGGCCGGTTTCCGGAAAATTTTTCGCCCTTTTTCGTCCACGTTTCCAATAATAACAATAGCTTGCGCGTCGCGGCCCCTGTTTTTTAAAGAGGCGTGGGGCTTGAGGCGAGATTGTCCCGTTTGTAGTTGAAGGTCGGATGGCGGCGCCTTCGACCATAATTTATCCCATTTTTTTTCCTGAACAACTCTGTCTTCCGAGCCTCTTGCAAAAAGATTTCATTTGCCGTTGACAATATGCACTATTGTGGCCCGGCCGGCCATTTTTTCATGATTGGAGCGGCCGCCGCGCCCCAAACCGGCGTTTTCGGCCCGTATCCGCCTTTTTTGCGCGCACCTCTTCCGGCCCAGGAGCGGTTCGCATTGATTTCCAACCTCTCACAACAGATTCAGCAACCGCTCCGCCGTCAGAGCCAACAGGCCGAACATCAAATGAGCCGGCACTTTCGCGTGACCCCGGACCCGCACCTGCCGACCACCAAAACCCTCCTTAAACATCGAGAACCCGCGCTCCGCGGTCGAGCGTTCGTCATAACGACGTTTCTCCGCCGCCGCCATCTCCACCGACTCGCCCCCGCGCGGATTGCGGTCAATGATCGGCACGTGCCCCGGCAAGAGGGAGTAGGACCGGATCGCCTCCGCGTCATAGGCCGCGTCCATCAGGTCGTACAGGCTTTGCACCCGCGCCGCGCTCATCGCCGCCAGCGGGATGGCGGCTTGGCTGTCGTTGACCGAGGCCGAGGTCAGGATCGCGCTCACCGGGATTTCGCCGTCGGCCCAGTCCACGTGGAGCTTGTAGCCCTTCCAATGATAGGTCTTGCCGTTTTTTTTCTTCGTGCCCCAATCGCACACTCTCGGCAGGTCGTCGAGCATTGCGGAGTTGGCCAGGGCCACCCGGTCCTGGGGCGGTCGGCCCAAACGCCACCACCGAGCCGGAATAAAGTCCTCGATCCGAATCAACTCGAGGATGGAGATAAGTTTCTGTTGGGCTTCGGTCACGGAGCCGAGTTCCTCAGCCATGAAGGGGAACAAGTTGGTTTGCATATGATTCCAAACTTGTGATGTCTTTATCATCAGGCCGGTCCTTTCGTGGTTGGTTTTGGGTTCCAAAACCATCTTATCATGGAAGGACCGGTTTGTTTCTGAAAAATTCATGGGCATTGGCTAATTTTGCAAGAGGCTCATCCTTGTTCTTTATTCTTATGATAATGAAACTGACTCGATAAAATTCCTTGTGATCTCCGCGGCTTTGCGCTTTAAAATCCCGGCTCCGGATTACCGGGGATTAATTGGACGTGTAATCAATCTCGGGCGCGCCCTTGACCGCCACCGCGAAGCAGAAGCAGTGGATGGCGGCATGCCTGCTCACGGGCTTCAGGCTGTGTACGGCGTTGGGCGGGATGTGGACCATGTCGCCGGGCACGATCAGGCGCTTTTTTCCGGAGACCACCATGATGCCGCGGCCGGAGGTCACGTAATAGAACTCGTGGGTGGGGTGCTTATGGGGGTTGACCATGGAGCCTCCGGCGACCTCGAACTCGCTCACCAGCTCCAGGAACCCGCCCTCCGTGATCTTCTTCATCTCGCGCGGCGGGACCAGCCACCACACCGCCACTGTGCCGTCATGCTCCATGGCGGGGGCCTGGTCGTTGATCGAGCGCACGTCCATTTCATTAGCGGCCTTCTTACCCTTTTTCATCATGTTCCCCCTTATTTCAATTTTCCATTGCCGTCGCCATGCATCAGGTTAGAATTTCGGCCGTCCCTCCGGGACAAGAATGCCTCCACTCTCAGGCCATTATTCATTCATCATCATTTTTTCCTTTTTACTTTTTCCTTTTTACTTGACGTACACCCTCTCCGCGATGGCGATGAACTTGTCCACGTTCTCGGGCGTGACCAGCTCGAACGGTATTAAGATCTCCTGAGGCAGCGTCTCTGCCCGCAGGTGCTTGACGCAGGCCTCGATGCCGCCGGCGCCCTGCCCTTCCGGGTTCTGGAACACGGTGGCGGTGATCCGGCCGGACTTGATGGCGGCTAGCGTCTCGGGCAGTCCGTCCACTCCGACCAGCGCGATTTTCCCCGCGAGCCCGAACTGGTCCACGGCCTGGCGAGCGCCCAGCACCATGTCGTCGTTGTTGGCGATGATGAAATCGTAGTCCTTGTCCCTGGACAGGATGCTCTCGGTCACGCTCTGGCCCTTGCCGCGGTCATAATCGGCGAACTGCTCGGTGAGCTCGATCCTGGCGGCAAGCCCTTCCTTTTCCAGGCGCTGTTTGAAGCCGTCGTTCCTGGCGATGTCCGTGACCTGTCCGGCCACGCCGCGCAGGTAGATGCCGCGCAGCCGGTCGCGGCCGGACTTTTTATAGAATTCAGCGAGCCACTGTCCGAGCAGGTCGCCGGACTCGATCTGGTTGGAGCCGACGAAGGTGACGTACCGGCCGCCGTTGGCCTTGCCGTTGAACTGGACCACGGGCACGCCGGCGCGGTTGGCGGCCTCGAGGGAGGCCACGGAGGCGTCCAGGCTGGCGGCCTCGAAGGCCAGGCAGTCAACCTTCTGACCCAGCATCCGCTCCACGTTCTCCAGCTCCTTGCCCGTGTCGTTCATCGCGTCCGTCTCCACCAGTTTTACCCCCAGCCTCTTGGCCTCGTTCTCCGCGGCCTGCTGCAGCGCGGCCACGTAGGGGAAGGCAAGGTTCTGGTAGGAAACGCCGATGACGTAATTTGACGGGACTCGCGGAGCCTGTTCCGAGACCTTGGCCGGCGCGGCCTCCGGCCTCTTCTCCGATGCCTGCTCCGGCGCTTGCTGCTTGGAGCATGACGTCAGGGCGAATATTATTACCAGGGCCGCGCCCCAGGTCTTTTTCATAGCCCACCTCCTGTCTCTTCGTTCATTGATGTCGGCCTTTGCAGGACGATCGAGCTTTCGTCCGTCCCTCCGGGACTCGGCGGTTTACTGATCCCGGAATCCCAGGAATGAATTCCTGGGCTAATATCGAAATGTCCCTCCGGGACCAAAAGCGCCGGCATTCCTATCCCTCATCTTCCCTTATCATTCATAATTCATAACTCATAATTTTTCACTCATCCTTTCTTGCGCAGCATTCCATCGAACCAGACGGCGGCGATGATGATGGCGCCGATGATCATCTGCTGGGCGGGGCTCCCGACGTTGAGCATGATCAGGCCGTTGAAGAGCACGCCGATGATGAGGGCGCCGACCAGGGTCTTGCTCACGGTGCCGCGTCCGCCGAAAAGGCTGGCGCCTCCGACCACCACGGCGGCGATGGCCTGGAGCTCGAATCCCTGGCCGGAGATGGCCTGGGCCGCGCCCAGGCGGGAGGTGAAGACCAGTCCGCCGAGCCCGGCGCAGAAGCCGCTGATCATATAAACGCCGAGCTTGACGATCCCCACGTTGACGCCGGCGGCGCGGGCCGCTTCCTCGTTTCCGCCCACCGCGTACACGTAGCGTCCGAAGCGGGTGAGGTTAAGGACGACGCCAGCGATGGCGGCGGCCCCGATGAAGATCAGGACCGGCGCCGGGATGCCGAGCACCGTGCTCTGCCCGATGGCGCGATACGCGGGCGCCAGGTTGTACACCGGGTTCACCCGGTACCAGACCACGAACCCGCGATACGCCGTGAGCGTGCCCAGCGTCACGATCAGCGGGTTCACGCTTCCCGCCGTGATCACGCCGCCGTTGATGGCCCCGCCCAGGAGGCCGAGCAGAAGCGGGAGCGTGAAAGCGAGGGCGAGGCTATGGTGCGCGGTCCCCTGCTGCGCGAAAATGGCGGAGAACATGCCGCACACCGCGAGCAGCGAGCCCACGGAGAGGTCAATGCCGGCGGTGAGGATGGTGAAGAGCACGCCGATGGCCAGGATGCCCACGACCGAGACCTGCAAGAGGATCAGCATGATGTTGGCGCCGGTGCGGAACTCCGGGCTGATCAGGCAAAACGCGGCCACCACGCCCAGCAGCGCGAAATAAATGCCGTAGTCGCGCAGCGCAACAAGCAGGTCGGCCGAGCGCGGCGCGGCGCCTGGCGTGGTCCCGCCCCGGCTCATGCGGCGCCCCCCGCGGCGTTGCACGTAAACGCGACGCCGGCCGCGGCCGCGCCCAGCGCCTGGGTAGTGGCATTTTCGCGCGCGAACTCGCCGGCGATACCGCCGTGGCGCATGACCAGGACGCGGTCGGACATGCCCATGACCTCGGGCAGCTCGGAGGAGATCAAGATGATGGCCATGCCCTGGACGGCGAGGCGGTCAATCAGGGCGTGGACCTCGGCCTTGGCGCCCACGTCAATGCCGCGGGTCGGCTCGTCCAGGACCAGGATGCGCGGCGGACGCATCAGCCACTTGCCGATCACGACCTTCTGCTGGTTCCCGCCGGAGAGGTTCGCGGCCACAGAGCCGTAGGCCGCGGCGCTGATCCCGAGAGCGGACATGATCTTGATAATGTCATCGCGCTCCTCCCGGCGCCGCACGAACCCGAGCGTGGAAAGGCCGGAGAGGACCGGGAGCGACAAATTTTTCGAGACCGCGTGCATGAGCACCAGCCCGCGGCCGCGCCGGTCCTCCGGGACCAGCGCGATCCCCAGCGCCATGGCGTCGCGCGGCGAGCGGATCCTCACCCGCCGGCCGAAAACCTTGAGCGCGCCGCCGGTGGCGGGCGCGAGTCCGAAGATCGCCTCGGCCAGCTCCGAGCGGCCCGCGCCGATCAGCCCGTAGATGCCCAGCACCTCGCCGCGGCGGAGAGTGAACGAGACTCTCGAAAACGCGCCGCGCCGCGTGAGGTCATGAGCCGTAAGCGCCGCCTCCTGATTATCGGAGGCGTGGGTGTGCGGATAAAGTATGGACAGTTCGCGGCCGACCATGGCGCGGACCAGGGAGGGCTCGTCCCACCTGTCCGCCGTGTCGGTGGCGACCAGGGCGCCGTCGCGCAGGACCGTGATGCGGCCGGCCACGGCGAAGACCTCGCTGAGCTTGTGCGAGATGTAAACAACGGCTGTCTGCTTCGCCTTGAGCCGGCGGATAACATCGAAAAGCGCGGCGATCTCGAGCTCGGTGAGGCTTGCGGTCGGCTCATCGAGGATGAGCACGCGCGGACTCACCGATAGTCCCTTCGCGATCTCCACGAGCTGGCGGCAGGCCACGCTGAGAAGGCCGGTCTTCAGGCGCGGGGCGAGACTTACGCCGATCTCGCCGAGCAGCGCGCGCGCCCGCTCATTGATTTTCTTGCGGGAGATGAAGCCGGGAATGGAGGCGGGCTCGCGGCCGAGGAAAATGTTTTCGGCGATGGACAGCTCGGGCACGAGGAAAAGCTCCTGGTGCACGAGCGCGATGCCCAGGCCGCGGGCGTGGCCCGGATTCTTGATCCGGGCAATCTTGCCCTCGACCTCGATGGTCCCCTCATAATCGCTGAACATACCGGCGAGCACGCGCATCAGGGTAGACTTGCCGGCGCCGTTCTCTCCGACCAGCGCATGGACCTCGCCGGGAAACAGGTCCAGGTCAACGCCGTCCACCGCGACGTTTCCGGCGAAGGACTTGCGGATGCCGCGCAAGCGGATTACAGGAGAGACCATAAAATTAATTCCCTGATCCACCCATTACAACCCCAACAGATACGATGGGTTCTTCTTGACCATTTTCTCGAGGTTGGCGCGGGAGATGCCGAGGGCGAGGAGGAGGCGGATGAAGAGCTTCATGCCCTCGACGGGGTGGACGTTGAGCATGGTTCCGAGGTCGGTGGACATGACGATGCGGTCGGGCCCGACCTTTTTGATGATTTCGAGCATCTCGAAGGGGTCGCCGTTGGGGTTGTTGAAGTGGTTGACGGAGGAGTACATGAAGAGTCCGACGAAGGCGCCGCGGCGTGCCATCTCGACCTGCTGGGGGATGGTGGCGCGGTTGACGTTCCAGTTGGGATGGGTGAGCAGAATTTTCTTGATGCCCATCTTGCGGGCGGCGTCAATGACCACGAAGCGCTCCTTGACCGAGGCGTGGCAGGGGTCGAGGATCACGTCGAACTTCTTGACTATCTCCAGGATTTCCATGAGCTCCTTGAGCGGCTTGCCCTTGGCGTCCAGCAGCTCGATGCCGCCTTTCTCGCCCATGACGCGGTGGTGGTGCGCGGAGTCGTGGGAGGGCAGCCATACCTTTTTTCCGCCGGCCCGGCAGCATACCTCGACCGACTCCGGGAACAGTCCGCCCACGTAGTAGTTGCACACGATGCCGCCGAAGACGCGCACCGGCTTGAGCTCCTTCTCTTTGGCGTAGATGTCCACGATCTCCTGGACGTAGGGCGCGGTAAAGGCGGTGGGCATGGTCATGGACTTGAAGAGCACGGCCTTCATGCCCTCGTCGGTGGCGCGCCTGGCGATGTGGCTCTGGGACCATCCGGTGTCAATCAGCGGATCGGGCCAGCAGTGGATGTGCAGGTCGCACGCTCCGCGCATGATCTGTGCGACCTGCTCCTCGGTAATCGTGCCCAGCGTTGCGCCCATGCTCTCCACGGTGTGGTACGCGCGCTTGGCGTCGTTTCTGTACTTGGGCTCGAAACTGGGCTCGTAATCCTCCCGGACCTTTTTCCTAGGCGATGCTTTCCTGGCCATCAGCCACCCCCCCTTATTCTTACGTCATCTTTTTTGGATCCAAGTCTCGATCCATGATCGCAAGCGCCTGATCTCCTGCCGGACCCGGTCCCAATCAACCCTGGCTTCGGATTCCTGCGGGTAAATATCATAACGGAATTCGATGGCGAAGGGAGTGAGGTACCGCAATTCTTCGAAATCTTCCGGCAAATCAATCTCGGAGTCCCGGACCAGGTCCATCAATTCGGCCAACTGATGGGTAAGCGGATACTCGATCCCGGCCGCAGCCAGCAGCGCTTTCAGCAGCTTTTCAACCGCCTGCTGGGCATGAAAGCCGAGCGCTTCCTGCGGAGTTTCTTCGTTGATCCTCAGTTGATCGAAAACGAATTCATCCTGGGCCGCCTTGCCCAACATCAACTCAGCCGCTTTGCTCACCGTCATAAAGCACCCGCCCTTCCCGTGCCGCCCGATTAATAATGGTGCCGGGCACGTCCGCCCATTCCTCGAAACTCTTCCGGCTGGCCACGATGATGTCAACCGGCACCCTGAGCGGACGCAGCACATCGCTCAAGCGCACCATCTCCTGCCGCCGCGCCGTCACCACCGGCTCCACCACCAGGATGTCCAGGTCGCTCCCCTGCCGCGCGTCTCCCCGCGCGTGCGAGCCGAACAGGATGATCTTCGCGCCCGGCGCGGCCGCCTTCAGGCGCTCGACCGCTTCCCGGATGGTCTCTTCCGTGATCACCGTTTTCGCCCCCGCTTCGATTTAATCATGGATTGCCCTTACTTAAGCTCTCGGATGGGTAGATTGTAGATTTCGCGCCGATAACAGATCCGCAGAATCCAGACCTCATTCTTTTTCATCTTATAGACCACTCTCCAATCACCGACGCGGAGTGACCACAATCCTTTCATTGAATATTGCAAAGGCTTGCCGAAAATTTTCGGACTGACGCTCAAGCGGAAATTAATGGCCCTTTCAATTCTTTTTCGGATTTCGGCGTCGAGGCGGGGAAGTTCCTTTTCTAAAACCAGCGCATGATAGTAGATCGTAAACCCATTCATTTCACCTTGCCCCAGACTTGCTCATGGGTAAGGGCGGTGCGCCGATCAAAGGTTTTAAGCCTTTTTTCACCTTCCCGCGATAAATATATATCCTCTTCCCGCTCATACGCTTCCCGCAGGAGATCGCGCATCAGCCAGGAAATGGACACACCCCGTTTGCGGGCATTTTCCTTGAGCCAACGATGGAGCGACTTTTCGACCACCGTGGTCAGACGAGGATTTTTAGCCGGCATTTTATTTCCTCCTTTATTATTTTAATGTAGCACAAGTGCTACACTGAGACAATCCTATCATCTCCCCAGAAATCCGCCGTCCACCGCCAGCACGGCGCCGTGGACGTAGTCGGAGGCGCGGGAGGCGAGGAAGACGACGGCGCCTTTGAGGTCGGCGGGCACGCCCCAGCGGGCGGCGGGGATGCGTTCGAGGATCTGGCGGGAGCGCGCGGGATCGTTCTTGAGCGCGGTGTTGAGGGGCGTGTCCATGTAGCCGGGCGCGAGGGCGTTGACGTTGACGCCGCGGGCGGCCCACTCGTTGGCCAACGCCTTGGTGAGCTGGGCCACTCCTCCCTTGGCCGCGGCGTACGCGGGCACGGTGAGGCCGCCGGTGAATGAGAGGAGCGAGGCCACGTTGATGATCTTGCCCGCGCCTTTTTGGAGCATGACGCGGCCGGCCATCTGGCACAGGTCGAAGACGGCCGTGAGGTTGAGCTCGATCACCTGGTCCCAGTCCTCGATGGGGAAGTCCTCGGCCCGGTGGCGGCGCTGGATGCCGGCGTTGTTGACGATGATGTCAATGGTGCCGAAGGCGGCGATGAATTCGTCAAAGGCGCGGCGCCGCGCGGCGCGGTCAATGAGGTCGGCGGTGATTCCGGCAACGCGGCGCTGGGGCCCGCCTTTGGCCAGCAGCTCGCTGACCGTCGCGGCGAGCTCGTTCGAGACGTCCACCAGTCCGACGGCGGCCCCGGCCTCGATCAGGGCCTCGGCCATGGCCTTGCCCAGGCCGTAGGAGCCGCCGGTGACCAGCGCTTTTTTTCCGGAGAGATCGAACAGGTCCATGTTGTCCTCACAACTCGGGGACGGGATGATGCGGCGCCTCGCCCTTCAACACCCGCACCGCTTCCATGGCCGCCGTTTCCTTGAGCTCCTTGATCGCGCCCTCCGAGTACCAGGCGTAATGGCCGGTCAGGATCACGTTGTCGAGCTTCTTGAGCGGGCTGTCCTCGGGCAGCGGCTCGGTCTCGAACACGTCGAGTCCCGCGCCCGCGATCTTTCCCGCGCGAAGCGCCTCGGTCAGCGCGGCCTCGTCCACCACGGCGCCGCGGCTGGTGTTTACCAGGTACGCGGTGCGCTTCATTTTCCCGATCATCTCTTTGCTCACCAGGCGGCGCGTCTTCTTGTTGACGGGCACGTGGATGGAGATGATTTCGCACTCGGAGAAAATCTGGTCCAGTTTTTTCTCTCTCGCGCCGGCCTGGCCGAACGCGCTCTTATCCACGAACGGATCATAGGCCCATACCTCGCGCACCAGGGGCCGGAGCTTGAGCGCGAGCTCCTGCGCGATGCGGCCCAGGCCCACCAGCCCGGCGCGGCACTTGCCGAAGCGGGCGATGGGCAGGATTTTATCCAGCGCGTAGGAGCCGTCGCGCATGGCGCGGTCGGCCACGAAGAGCTTGCGGTGGAGCGCCAGGATCAGCGCGAGCGCGTGGTTGCTGACTTCGCTCAGGCAATACGACGGCACGTGGCAGACGGTGATGCCGGCGGCGCGGGCGGCGATGACGTCAATGTTGTCGTAGGCGATGCCGTAGCGGACGATCACCTTGCATCTCTTCATCGCCTTGATCACTTTTTCGTTCACCGGCACGTACTGCACCAGCGCGCCGTCGGCGTCCGCCGCCTGGGCCATGAACTCGCCGGGATCGCGCGTTTTCGATTCGATGACCTCGACCTCGCCCAGGCCCTTCAATACCTTCTTCTCGGCCTCGACGTCCGCGTACTCCTGGTAGTTGATGACGATCTTCATCTTGGTCCCCTGCCAGTCTGCAAAATTCGGTTGCTCAATTTCTCATTTTACCTTTGCTCCGAACCTCTCTTTGATAGCGGCTTCCGCCCAGGAGCGGAATTCCGCAATCAACTCCCGGATCTCTGATTTATTCAGCGGCGGTTCATCATCATATTCCAGAAACTCATAACGATATATCACGGCGAAAGTGGTTAATGCGGAGACGTCTTTAAAATGTTCGGGAAATGATATTCCCTGTCGCTTGAAGAGGTCAATCAATTCGGCGATGCGATGGCTTGGAGGGTAAGCCACGCCATGCGCGGCCAGCAGGGCCTTCAGCATCTTCTCCGCCGCCTGCTGAGCATGGAAGCCGAAAACCTCAAGCGGAGCATCGTCATCATGCAGGAAAGTATTCAGGATGTATTCATCCTGAGCGGCCTTGCCCATCAGCGCTTCGGCATGTTCACGTTCCAGCTTCAAGCACCTTGCCCTCCTTGGCTGCCCAGTAATATACAGTGCCGGGAGCCTGGGACCACTTCTCGTACACATCGCGGCTCGTCACCAGAACATCCACGGGGATCTGCAGGGAACGCAGTACTTCACTCAGCCGCGCCATCTCCTCCCGCCGCGCCTTCACCTCCGGCTCCACCACCATAAAGTCCAGGTCGCTCCCCTTCCGCGCGTCGCCCCGGGCGTGGGAGCCGAACAGGATGATGGTCGCGCCCGGGGCGGCTTCCTTGAGCCGCCTCGCCGCTTCCCGGATTGTCTCGTCTGAAGTCATAATGTTCTTTTTCTCCGCATTACTTTCTTAGACTAATGCGCCATATTATTTCATCCTTCACAATTCATAATTAATCCTTCTACCTCCTCACGTCCCCTCCCCTGCTCCTGATGACCTGCTCCACCTCGTCGCGGCTTGACCAGAAGTAGTCGCCGGCCATGCCCATTTTCATGGCGCTCATGGCGATGCCGAACTTGAGGCCGAGGGCGAGGTCTTTGCGGAGGAATCCGAAGATGAGGCCGGCGGTGAAGGCGTCTCCGGCGCCGAGGCGGTCAATGGGCTCGACTCCGGGGAAGCCCGGCTCCATGATGAGCTTTTTACCGTCAAAGGCCAGCGCTCCCTGATTGCCCAGGGTGAGGACCGCGATTTTGGGCGCGAAACGCTTTTTGATCTCGCGCACGGTCCGCTCCGGCTCGCCGCCGAGCTTGAACACTGTTTCCGCGTCCTCCCTGGTCATGACGAGGATAGTGACGCCCTGCATGAGCGGGGCCAGCGTCTTGGCGGCAGCGGCCGGCGGCCAGAGCTTGGCGCGGTAGTTCACGTCAAAGGACACCGCTATTTTTTTTGCGCGCGCCTTTTTGATGGCCTCGGCCACGGCCCGCGCGCAGCCGGCGGAGAGGGCCGGGGTAATGCCGGTGAGGTGGAGGATGCGGGTATCGAGGAGGAATTTCCAGTCGAGCTCGCCGGGCTTGAGGCGCGAGATGGCGGAGTCCTTGCGGTCGTAAGTGACGGTGGTTGAGCGCGGCGGCGTGGCGAACTCGACGAAATAGAGTCCGGCGCGGGCGTCGTTTTGCCAGATCACGCCGGAGACGTCAACGCCGTGGCGGGCGACGTCGGCGGCGATGCGCCGGCCGAGCGGGTTATCGGGGAGGCGAGAGACCCATGCGGTCCTTGATCCGAGCCGCGCGAGCGCGACGGCGGTATTCGACTCGGTGCCGCCGGTGTAGAGGTCAACGCGGGTCGCGGCTTCCAAGGCCTGGCCGGGCCGCGTGGAAACGCGGACCATGGTCTCGCCGAAGGTGGTGAGGTCATACTTCATGGCTTTTCCGCCAAGTCCAATCAGTAGCCAGCAGCCAGTAGCCAGCAGCCAGGGGAAAACCCGATGAGGCCTCGCTCAATTTCATTATAGTCATATCTGTGTTCATCCGTGTTCATCCGTGGTTAATTTTTTTTACTGCTGAAACATATGCCGCGGCCGTTTTTTCGATCTCGGCCCAGTCGCCTTTTTCCATCCATTCCTTCTTGAACAGCTCGCTGCCCACTCCGAGCGCGGCGGCGCCGGCCTGGAAATACCCTTGCACGGCTTCCACGGTCACGCCTCCGGTGGGCATGAGCCTGATGAACGGGAACGGGCCTTTGAGGCTCTTGATGTAGGCGGCGCCGAGGACGGACGCGGGAAAGACCTTGACCATGTCCGCGCCGGCCTTGTGGGCGGCGAGAACCTCGGTCGGCGTCATGGCGCCGGGGAAGACCGGGACGTTGCGCTCCTTGCAGAACGCGATCACGTCGGGAAGCAGCGCGGGCGTGACGATGAACTCGGCGCCCGCGTCCAGGGCCCGGGCCGCGGCGGCCGGGTCGAGCACGGTGCCGGCGCCCAGCGCGATCTTGTCCCCGTATCGCTTCTTGATTTGGGCGATCTGATCGCAGGCCTCGGGGCGGTTAAGGGTGATCTCCAGCGCGCGCAGTCCTCCCTCCACCGCCGCCGCGACCGCGCCTTCCACGGCCTTGGTCCCGGCGCCCCGGATGATGCCGATGATCGGGACCTGTTCCAGATATTTCATGGCCTCTTCACCCTTGCATACTCTAGCAAATTCCGGAGCACCGCCGCAACTTTGGAGTGCGCCGGCATGACGGCGCTTTCATTGGCGCTGCCAGGTTAAGCACCTCTTAATTCACCGCGGAGACGCAGAGAACGCAGAGGAGAAATATTTTTCAACTCAAAGTTCTCTGCGCCTCTGCGGTTGGACAGCCCCGCGGCCATGCCGTCGCCAATGAAAGCGCGGTCGTGCCCGCGCACTCCAAAACGCCAGGCCGCGCCTCGACATCATCTCCTTGACTCTCCGCCATGCTCTAATCTAATGTAGAGATCGTTTCCCGAGAGAAAGGAGTGTCCCATGTCGAGAAAGATGGTCAAGGCCGCGGTGATGATGGCGCCCGGCCGGATGGAGGTGCAGGAGTTCGATTACCCGAGGCCCAAGCCGGGCGCGATGGTGATCGAGATGGAGATGAGCGGCATCTGCGGCACGGACAAGCACGCGTTCAAGGGCGAGATGGTGCTGTACGCGGGCACGGAGGCCGAGCAGCGCGGGGTGTTCCCGTGCGTCAAGGGCCACGAGAACGTGGGCCGGATCGTGGAGATGAACGGGCCCTACCCCGACTACGACGGCCGCCCGCTCAAAATCGGCGACCGCGTCACCATGTGCCCGAACATCATCTGCGGCAAGTGCTACTACTGCCGCCACGTGTTCGGCTGGCCCTACTGCGCCAACAACAAGACCTATGGCGTGTACTTCCGGTCGGACAAGTGGCCGCACGTGACCGGCGGCTGGGCGGAGTACATGTACATCTTCCCGGGCTCGTTCGTGTACAAGGTGCCGGACGACATGCCCTCCGACATCGCGGTCAACATCGAGCTGATGGTGGTGACCAACAACGTGGACCGGGCCAAGGGCTACATGGAGTTCGCGTCGCGCGGCTTCGGGCTCATGGACACGGTGCTGATCCAGGGCGTGGGCGCCATGGGCATCGCGCACCTCATCAAGTGCCGCGTGCTGGGCGCGGGCGACATCATCGCGCTCGACACCTCGGACTACCGCCTCAAGCTGGCCAAGGAGTTCGGCGCCGACCATCTCGTCAACGTGAAAAAGACCAGCTTCAAGGAGCGGCTCGAGTTCGTGCGCGACCTGACCGACGGCCGCGGCGCGGACATGGTCATCGAGACCACCGGGCTTGCCACCGTGCTGCCGGAAGGTCTCGACCTCCTGCGCCGCGGCGGCACTTACCTCGAAGCCGGCAACTTCGTGGACTCCGGCGAGACCACCATCAATGTCCACCGCCACCTCGCCGCCAAGAACGTGCTCCTTATCGGCAACACCAACCACCCCAACTCCGAGTACTACCGCACCATCAAGATGATGCAGCGCTACAAAAAAGAATTCCCCTGGAAAAAATTCACCACCCACAAGTTCCCGCTGGACAAGGCGCAGGAGGCCCTGGAGTTCTCGCTGGGGGAGAAGGCGCTCAAGGTGGTGTTCGACATGACCGGAAAGGCGGGGGAAAAAGGCAAAAGGAAAAAGTAAAAAGGAAAAAATAAAGTATGGGAATGGTTGGCGGGAAGGCCGTTTTAACGGCCTTTCTTAAGAGTGCAGGCCAGGCATTTATGCCTGGTTCAGCGGTGGCGGGAATAGGGGGAGAGGCCGTTTTAACGGCCTTCTCGCATCATGGCTTTAGCCGTCGCGAGCTCCGATGAATCGGCGAGAGGAAAAAAATGCTGGTAGGTTGCAATACCGTGGCGTTCCGGAAGTACTCACTCGACTTCGCCCTGGAGCGGATTGCGCGGGGTGGGTACAAGTATGTTGAGGTCGAGGCGAATCTGTCGTGGTGCGACCATACGCGCACGGACCAGGACGATCCGGTGAAGTTCCGGGAGAAGGTATTGGGCTCGGGGCTCACGGACATCACTTGCATCGGCTCGCACCGGGAGCTGATCTCGGAGGCCACGGCGGAGGAGGACTTGAAGCACTCGCTGGAGTTCGCGGCGGCGGCCAAGGTCCCGGTGGTGGCGACCGGCGAGGGGCGTCTGCCGGAGGGCATGTCGCCGGAGGAGGCGCTCAAGATTTTGAGGCCGAAGATGGAGCGGCTGGCACAAGTCGCGGAGAGGTGCAAGGTGCATCTGGCCATCGAGCCGCACGGCTCGCTCTCGCTGTCTCCCGGCGGGATCGGCAAGATTATTACGCTGGCGCCATCGCCGTGGGTCGGGGTGAACTTTGACACGGCGAACCCGCACCGCGGCGATTACGTGGGCACGACCCACAAGGGCTTCGAGTGGAAGCTGGACCAGGCGGCGGCCGGCGATGAGCTCGCGGTGCTGAGGCCGGTGGCCGATAAGGTCGTTCACGTGCACTTCAAGGACGTGGTCGGCCGGAACGCGGTGGTGCTGGGCACGGGCGAGGTGAAGCTTAAAGAAGAGCTTGAGATCATGCGCCAGGCCGGGTACGACGGCGCGCTTTCCTATGAGACCGAGGGGTGGGAGGAAGCCGAGGAGTCGCAGAAGATGATCGAGGCGAGCCTGGTCTTTACCAGAAAACTCCTCGCGGACCTGGGGATCAAATACTGACGCAGCGAAGACGATGCAACGGGAGGGCGGCGATGCGGCGGGTGTGTATTGGTTTATTGTTTATCGTTCTGCTTTCCGTGAAGGGCCAGGCGCAGACGGCGCCGGCCGGGCGCTTCCAGCGCTTTGATTTCAAGCTCAAGGGCGAGATCACGGACGTGATCACGGAGGACCTGGACGGCGACGGGCTGGACGAGGCGTTGGCGGTGCACGTTGACCAGTCCACCGATCCTCCTCAGCGGCATCTGGCCATTTTCAGGCAGGACCAGGACGGCTTTGACCTCAAGAAGAGGACGGACTGGACCTTTCCTCCCGAGGTCGCCGCCATTGACGTGGGCGACGTGGCGGCTGACCCGGGCCGGGAGCTATGTTTCATCACCGAGGACGGGGTGTCGTATGCCGTGGTGCGTGACGGCAAGGTGGGCGCGCTCAAGAGCCTGTTCCCGGCGCCTTCCATGGTGGCCATAGCCTATGAGCGGGGCGTGCCGTATTACAACTTCGTGCGCGACTATACGGGGGACGGGAAAGATGACGCGCTGGTGGTGGGGTTTGCCAGGTCGCTGTTCGCAAAACAGACGGCGCCCGGCGAGTTCGCGATCCAGGAGCTGCGCCTCCGGCCGCGCATGGACATCCAGGCCTTTGACGTGGGCAAGCTCCTGGGCGACAGCGAATCGCCCATGTTCCGGGTGGCCTATTACGCGCCGCAGGTGAACATCCTTGACACCAACAACGACGGGCTCACCGACCTGGTGGTCAACTTCGAGTCCAGGGTCCTGGTCTTCACCCAGAACGCGCAGGGCTTTTCCATCGAGCCGGCCCAGGTCTATGATCTTAAGCTCATGGCCGATGAAGATCGCCACCGGCCGGGCCGCAACCGTCCCAACTTCGCCTTCGCGGACCTCGACCGGGACGGACGCATGGACGTGCTCGCAACACAATCCCAGGGCGGGCTGGCCAACATGACCTCCCGCACCGTGCTCTACTGGGGCAACGGCGACGACCTCGCCAAAAACCAGCCGAGCCAGGAGTTCAAGCTGGACAACACCGTGATGAGCATCTTCGTCCGCGACGTGAACAATGACAAGCTCCCCGACCTCATCATGCCCACCATGAACCTGGGCGCCTGGACCGCGGGCAAGGTCCTCATCACCGGAGGCCTCACCGTCACCTGGAACATTTTCCTGCAGCGGCCCGGCCACAAATTCAACAACGCGCCTGACCGGTCATTCAATACCGATCTCAAGTTCAACATCTCAAAGTTCCAGCTCGACTCCGGCATCCCCAACGTGTTCGGCGACTTCAACGGCGACGGCTTCCCCGACGAGGCCGTGGGCGCGGACAAGGACCTGCTGGTCGTCAACCTCCGCGACCAAAACGGACAGCTCATGGGCATCGAGGAGAGGATCGCCATCCCGTCGTCCATGTTCAACCGCGCCATTGACCTCAACCGCGACGGCAAAAGCGACATCGTGATCAATTACGAGGAAGAGTCCGACTACGCCAGCGAGTTCCATATCCTGATCAACCGGGGGTCGTGGAGCAAGTAAGGGCCGTTGAACAAGATCGAGTCCGGGGCGGCGCGACTTGTCTGGGGCATGACTCGATGGGATAATATGAGAAGGAACACGGGAATGGAAAACTTCATCCAGAACAGGCTTGCAAAGATCAGGGAGCTTTGCGCAAGGCACGACGTGATGCGTCTTGCTGTTTTCGGTTCCTCGATTCGTGACGGGTTCAAGCCTGGGACCAGCGACGTGGACTTATTGGTCGAATTCCAGCCCCTGCCGCCTTCACAATACTCCAGGAATTACTTCGCGCTGCTTGAAGACCTGGAAAAACTTTTCGGGACCGCGGTTGACCTGGTGGAAACGGAGCCCATCACCAACCCGTTTTTCAAGCGGGAGATCGAACGGACAAAGATGGTTCTTTATGAGGCCGCCTGAAGTCAATAAGTATCTTTTTGATATGCAAGAGGCTTGTGGGCTGATCGAGAAGTTCACGAGGGGAAAATCTTTTGAGGACTATTGCGATGATCCTCTGATCAAGTCCGGAGTAGAACGCCAATTCGAGATCATTGGCGAAGCCCTGAGCCAGGCATTGAAAATGGAACCAAGTCTGAAAGACTCAATCACGTCGGCCTCCAGCATCATCGCATTCAGGAACCGACTGATCCATGGCTACTCATCCGTGTCCAACCGGCTGGTCTGGGGCATTATCGAATTGAATCTTCCCTCGCTCGGTGAAGAACTCAAGCAACTGCTTAAGGATGCGCTGTAATGAATCGAGCCATCATGAAAAGAACAAAGAAAGGCGTTTCCATCCCTTCCCGCATGAAAGCCGCGGTGCTCTACGGTTATAACGACCTCCGAGTGGTGGAGAGGCCGGTGCCTCGGCCGGGGCCGATGGAGGCGCTGATCAAGGTGGAGGCGTGCGCGATTTGCGGGACGGACCCGAAGATCGTGGCCCACGGCTGGCCCAACAACCCTCCGTTCGGCGAGTACATCCCGGGCCACGAGTTCGCGGGGACGGTGGCGGCGCTCGGGGAGGGCGTGAGTAACTTCCGGGTCGGCGACCGGGTGGCGGTGGAGCCGCACAAGGGCTGCGGCACGTGCGAGAACTGCATCCGCGGGCTTTACACCACCTGCCTCAACTACGGCAACCTCGCCGCGGGCCACCGCCACTACGGGTTCACCGTGAACGGCGGCTACGCCGAGTACGCGGTGAACCACGTGAACACCCTGCACCCGATCCCGTCGTCGCTCTCTTTCGACGAGGCCACGCTGATCACCACCGCGGGCACGGCCCAGTACGGCATCACGCGGATCGGGGGCGTCAGGACGGGCGAGACGGTGGTGGTGTCGGGGCCCGGCCCCATCGGGCTCATGGCCTGCCAGCTCGTGAAGGCGGAGGGCGCGGGGCTGGTGATCTTCACGGGCACGAGGAAGGAGCGGCTGGACCTCGGGATCGAGCTGGGGGCCGCGGACATCACGCTGAACGTGCGCGAGTGCGACGTGGTGAAGGAGGTGTTCCAACTGACCCACGGGGTGGGCGCGGACCTGGTGATCGAGGCCGCGGGCACGGCGCAGGCCGCGAAAGACGCGGTCGAGTTCGCGAAGAAGAACGGCCGCATCGCGCTGATCGGCATCTACCAGGGCGAGATCCCGGTGAACCTGAACAAGGTGGTGCAGTGGAACATGACCATCGCCGGAGGCAAGGCTGAGGGCGACTGGTCGCTTCGCCGCATCATCCCTCTCATGAGCGACGGCCGCATCAAGGCCGCGCCGCTCATCACCCACCGCTTCCCGCTCATAAAAATCAACGAGGCGATGAAGACGTTCGTGGGCAGAGAGGGAGGGGCGATCAAGGTGGTTATTAATCCCTGAGAGATTTATTTCACGCAAAGGCGCAAAGTCCGCAAAGGAAAGATACAAGAAATGATAATATTCTTATTTGCTTTGCGATCTTTGCGCCTTTGCGTGGAAAATAAAGGTCTCAAAATAATCAAAGGAGTAGCCGATGTCCAAAAACAAGAAAACTGAGTTGTGGCTGACCACGGAGAATCCCGCCATCGTGTTCGAGAACACGGAGGTGGGGAGGCTGAAGAAGAAGATCTGGGACATGTCGGAGAAGGAAGTTGACGCGGTACTGAAGAAGTACGGGGTGCCGGCGGAGCCGGAGCTGGGCAAGGCGGGGTGCTACATCCAGACGACGGTAAGGAAGCAGCTCATGGCCAACCGGCGCCAGAACGACATCGTGCTGATCCCGGTGGGGTGCACGGAGAACCACGGGATGCACAGCGTATCGGGGCTGGACAGCTTCAACGTGACGCAGATTTGCGAGGGGGTCAGGCGCTACACGGCCCGGCGCGGCCGTCCGGTCACGCTGGCGCACAACCCGCTCTCTTACGGCGCGCACCCGTACCACCACATCGGCATGCCGGGCAACATCAACATCCCGCAGGAGATCGTGCGCGAGTACCTGATCTACGTGATGCTCGGCCTGTGGAACGACGGGTTTCGGAAGCAAATCATCGTGAACAACCACGGCCAGCTCTGGGTGCTGGAGGCCGCGCTGCACGAGTTCCTGAACCGGTTCCAGCTCCCGGGCGTGTTCCAGGTGTTTGACTGGCACCGCGCGGTGCGCGAGTTCTGGTACCCGAAGGGAACGGCGGACCAGGTGGACACGCCGTTCGTGCACGCGGACGAGTCGGAGACGTCTTTGGCGCTGCTGCTCTTCCCCAAGGGCATGGTGGACATGGGCGCATGCGTGGACACCAAGCCGGTGGCCTATCTTCCGCCCGGCCACTTCGACAACTCGGTTGACAACTTCCACCGTCCGCACCGCTGGAGCGAGGGCGAGGGCCACATGGCCATCGAGCTCAAGGCCACGCCGGAGGGCGTGGTCGGCTGCCCCGGCAAAGGCACCGCGAGCAAGGCCAAGCGGCCGGTCGCCGCGATCATGGAATACCTCACGCTCACCATTGGCCACATCCTCGATGCCTTCCCTCCGGGCAAGCTGCCGCCCACGGAAAAGGTCACACTGCGCACGGCCCGGGAAATGGCGCCTTACCTCAAAGAGCCGCTCAGCAAAGGCTGGCGGTCAGTCTATTCCCTGCCGCGGCTGAGCTTTTGAGAGCGTAGGGCGTAGAGCGTAAAGCGAAGGGCGAAGGGCGTAGAGCGAAAAAGTTGATTAGGCCACCATCCGGCCTGATTCACGCCATTCGACCTTCGCCCTACGCCCTACTCTTCTCATCAACACCAGATTCTGAAGAACCTTTTCCGCACGATTGTTCACCATCAAAACCAGGGTCAGGCCTTGTCCCCGTTCTTCTTGATGGGCAGGGGCTCGGCGCGCCAGATGTCGCGGTTGTACTCGGAGATGGCGCGGTCGGAGGAGAACTTGCCCATGCGGGCGACATTGATGGCGGCCTTTCTGGCCCATCCCCTGCGGTCGCGGTAGGCCTGGTCCACTTTTTCCTGGCAATCGCAGTAGCTCGGGAAGTCGGCGAGCACGAGGTACGGGTCGTGGTCGAGGAGCATGTCCACCAGCGGCCCGAAGAGGTATGGCTGCTCAGGCGAGAAAAAGCCCTGCCTGATGAGGTCAATGGCTTCCTTGAGCAGCGGGTCCTGATCATAGTACTCGCGGGGGCTATAGGAATTGCGGGCGGCGGTCACCTCTTCGGCGGTGAGTCCGAAGATGAAGATGTTGTCCGGCCCGACCTCCTCCATGATCTCGATGTTGGCGCCGTCGAGGGTGCCCACGGTGAGGGCGCCGTTCAATGCGAACTTCATGTTGCCGGTTCCGGAGGCCTCGTATCCGGCGGTTGAGATCTGCTCGGAGACGTCGGCGGCGGGTATGATTTTCTCGGCCAGGGAGACGCGGTAGTTGGGGAGGAACACAAGCTTGAGCTTTTTGTTGGTGGAGCCGTCGCGGTTGATCATCTCGGCGACGTGGCAGATGAGCTTGATGATCATCTTGGCCATGAAGTATCCGGGTGCGGACTTTCCACCGAAGATGAATGCGCGGGGGACCACGTCGAGATGCGGGTCGTGCTTGATGCGGAGCCAGGAGTGGATGACGTAGAGCATGTTGAGGAGCTGGCGCTTGTACTCGTGGATGCGTTTGACCTGCACGTCGAAGATGGCGTCGGGATCGAGGGTGAAGCCGGTGAGGTCGGCGGAGATCTTGGCAAGCCTCTCCTTGTTTTGTTTCTTGACGGCGTTGAACTGGTCGAGGAACGCGGGGTCCTTGACAAACGGCTCGATCTTCCTGAGCTCGTCCAGGTTTTTGATCCAGCCCTTGCCGATGCGCTCGGTGATGAGGGCGGAGAGGCCGGGGTTGGCGGCATAGAGCCAGCGGCGGGGCGTGACGCCGTTGGTCTTGTTGTTGATGCGGTCCGGGAACATCTCGTCGAAGTCCTTGAACACGCGCTCTTTGAGCAGCCGGGTATGGAGCGCTGCCACTCCGTTCACGGAGTGGGAGCCGACGAACGCGAGGTGGGCCATGCGGACCTTCTTCCCCTTTTCCTCCTCGATCAGGGACATGCGGCTTAAGCGGTCGTTGTCACCGACCCAGCGCACGGACACGTCGCGCATGAAGCGGCGGTTGATCTCGTAAATGATCTTGAGGTGTCGGGGCAGCAGGTCGCCGAACATGGAGACGGGCCATTTTTCGAGGGCCTCGGAGAGCAGGGTGTGGTTGGTGTAGGCGCAGGTGCGGGTGGTGATGTCCCATGCCTTGTCCCAGTTCATGGCGTAGTCGTCGAGGAAGATGCGCATGAGCTCGACGACGGCCAGGGAGGGATGGGTGTCGTTCATCTGGATGGCGACCTTGTCGGGAAACTCGTCGAAGCTCGTCGGGTGCGTCACGCGGTAGCGGCGGATGAGGTCCTGGATCGAGCAGGAGACGAAAAAGTACTGCTGCTTGAGCCGGAGCTCCTGGCCCTGGTAGATGTTGTCGTTGGGGTAAAGCACCTTGGAGATGTTCTCGGAGAGGTTCTTCTCCTCGACGGCCTTGAGGTAGTCTCCGTGCTGGAAGTAGTTGAGGTCGAACTCGTGGGAGGCGCGGGAGGACCAGAGCCGGAGGGTGTTGACGGTGTTGTTGTCGTAGCCGTCAATGGGGATGTCGTAGGCGACGCCGATGACGTCGTTGGTGTCGAGCCACTCGGTCTTGAGTTTTCCGTCGGGCAGGGTTATTTCCTTGATCTTGCCGTGGAAGTGCACGGGGAAGCTGTACTCGGGCCGGGGTATTTCCCAGGGGTTTCCGTACTTGAGCCAGGCGTCGGGGAGCTCGGACTGGCCGAGGTTACGGATGGTCTGCTCGAAGATCCCGAACTCGTAGCGGATGCCGTAGCCGTAAGCGGGGATTTCGAGGGTGGCCATGGAGTCGAGGAAACAGGCGGCGAGTCGTCCGAGTCCGCCGTTGCCGAGTCCGGCGTCCGGCTCCTCCTCCGCGATCTCCTCGAGATCCAGGTTGAGGTCCTCGATCGCCTTCCGGGTCTCGCCGTAGATGTCCAGGTTGATCAGGTTGTTGATGAGGGCGCGGCCGAGCAGGTATTCGGCGGAGAGGTAATAAACGCGCTTGATGTCCTGGTCGTAGTAGGTCTGCTGGGTGCGGATCCAGCGCTCGACCATGCGGTCGCGGGCGGTGAGCGCGAGCGAGTGGTAGAGGTCGCGCATGGTGGCGGTGTACTTATCCTTGGACAGCGAATACTCGAGATGGTTGGCGAAAGAAATCTGGATGCTCTTCGCGTCCATGCCCTTGCCGAAGGTCCCCCATTTCTGGAACAGAGCGCTGTCCTTCATGATCTCTCCCCCCAGGTGTGGATTGTATAGTTTCCTGCTCACTTTTTTCCCCCTGTGCTACTGACATCAAGGATACGGAATTTTTTTCTGCCGCAGATGAACACAGATGAACACAGATCAAAAAAATTTATTTAAAAATTATCTGCGTTAATCTGCGTTCATCTGCGGCTCTCTTAATTCTCCAGTTATTTTGTTTTCGGTCAGAGCCGTACCCAGTCCGGCGTGTACAACCGTATCGTCACGAAGCGGTTTCCGGAAAGATTATCAGGTTCCGGGATGGTTGACAAATATCTCAGCCGGGCGCCATGATCTCGATCCTGATGGTGTCGCCCTGGCCGGAGGCGTCGAGGAGTCTGATTTCATGTTTTCCCGGGGTGGGCGGGAGCCAGACTTGTTGGGTGGGCGAGGCTGAGGTCATGAAGCGACCGTCCACGAACCAGTAGAGCTCGCGGGCGGCGGTGCCGGCGGCTTCGAGCGGGATCTCCTGCTTGTCCCGGGGGAGGCCGGGAGTGATGAAGAAGACGGCGTTGGGCTTGGGGCGGAGGATCCTGGCGGCGCCTTCGGCCACATTAGTGTCCCGGCACAGGGGATGAAGCGGGGGCGGCGCCGGGGCCTCGATGTTGAGGGCCGAGATCCAGCGTCCGGCCGCGGCGGGGAGCGCGGTGAAGACGCGGGGCTCGAGCTCCAGGTCCTTGCCGCAGAGGGGGTTGGCGCGGAGTCCGGAGTCCTTGTCCACCAGGTACTCGACGTGATAGGGGCATTTCATGGGGGGCAGGTGTCCGCGGAGGGCGAGCGCGGTCTTGAGGTGGGGGCAGTTTCGTCCGGCCAGGTATCCGGACCAGGCGCAGATTTTCACCGGGATCAGGTCGGGCGGGGGACGGTCAACGCTTTGGTTATGGCCCTTGGCGGCCATGCCTTCCAGGACGTCGAAGAGGACGGGTCCGGAGCGGTCGGCGCCGGTGAGGTAGTTGGACGAGGCCCCGTCGAAGTTGCCGAGCCACACGCCGGCGGTGAACTCGCCGTCTCCGCCTATGGCCCATGCGTCGCGGAAGTGGGCGGAGGTGCCGGTTTTCCAGAAGATGTTTCCGGGGAGCGTCATGCGCCTTCTACCGGGGAAGTCGGGGCGGTCGCGGAGGCGGAGGGCCTGGCGGGTGAGGTAGGCTGCGCCGGGGGTGAGGAGCGTAAGCGGCGGGGACGGCGGCCGTCCGCGGGTCCAGGCCGCGTCCTGATACACGCCGTCGCGGCCGAGCATGGCGTAGAGGTTCACGAGGTCAGTGAGGGTTATGTCCATGCCTCCGACGGCGATCCCGAGTCCGTAATGTCCGGGCTCGTTGTTGAGCGTGCTCACGCCGGCCTCCCTCAGGAAATCGAGGAAGCTGTCCATGCCGATGTCGCGCGTCAGGTTTACGAACGGGATGTTGAGGCTCTGGGAGAGCGCGTCCTGGAGGCGGACCAGGCCGCGGAAGTTGCGGTCGAAGTTGATGGGCGCGTAGCCCGAGTAATAGACGGGCGCGTCGGCGACCATGTAATCGGGGAGAGCGAGTCCGCGGTCAATGGCGAGGGCGTAGATGAACGGTTTCATGGCGGAGCCGGGCGAGCGGGGCGCGGCGAAGCCGATGACCTGGCCCTGGTGCTCGGCGTCCCAGAAATCGAAGTTGCCGGCGGCGGCCACGACGGATCCGCTCTGGTTTTCGATCACGACCACGGCGGCGTTGTGGATGCCCATGGAGTCCAGCTCGGCGCGGTAGTTCCTGAGCACGGTCTCGACGATGGCCTGGGCGTCGCGGCGGAGAGTGGACTTGACGCGGCCGCTATCGCGGCGGGCCTCCAGATAATAGGCCGCGTGCATGGCGTCGCGGGGAAAGGGCCGGAGCGCGTCCGGCGGGGCCGTGGACCCTGCCTGTCGGGCCTGCTCCTCGCTGAACACGCCGTCGGCCCGGAGCACGTCAGAGAGGTGGGCGACGACGCGGGGCATGTAGGCGGCGTGCCCGGGCGACGGATAGCGCAGGGTCGGGTTCTGGGGCACGCTGAGGAGGTATGCGGTCTCGAAGGGGGAGAGCTCGCGGCAGCGGTGGCCGAAATATGACAGGGACGCGGCCTCGACTCCCTCCAGGTTTTTTCCGTAGGGCGCGAATTCGAGATAGTACTCCAGAATTTGGGGCTTTCCGAAGCGGAGCTCGAGCTGGAGGGCGCGCAGGGTCTCGATGATCTTGGAGCGCAAGGTGCGGGGCCTGGGTTCGAGGATGCGGACGAGCTGCATGGTGATGGTGGACGCTCCGGAGACCACGCGGCGGGCGTATAGGTTTTGCGCGGCGGCGCGGGCCACGGCCACGGGGTCCACTCCGGGGTGCCGGTAGAAGCGCGAGTCTTCGAACTGAATGAGGGCGCGGAGGTAGTTCGGGTCCACCTCGTCCAGGCCGACGTGGATGCGCCACTTGTCGTCCGGGCTCAGGAACACGCACATGGGGCTGCCGTCGGCGTACTCGACCATGGGCGAGCCGGGCGCGGCGAGGCGCTGGGGGAGCGGGACCAGCCAGGCGGCGGCGATCCCGGCGGCCGCCGCCGCGGCCGCCAGGAGCGCCGTCACGAGCATCAGAATTTTTGCTTTTAAGCGCATGATCCCCTTCCCTTTCAGTCCGTGAGCGCTCCCCACGGGTCCTTTATCTTGACGGTATCCCCGGTCTGCTGGGACCACTTTTCAGGGTCGTACATGGCCTCGGCGCGGACGGGCGGAGTGGTGAAGATGCCGCCGGTGACGGCACGGAGGACGTAGATCTGGCTCACAGTGGCCCGCGCATCCAGCGCGCCGAAGAGCTCGATACGGTCGTCGCGCATGTTCATGTAGTCGGTGTCCCACATGGAGTCCTGGTCGGCCCATGACACGGCGTGCTCGCGCTGGAGTCTGGGGTTTTCGATCTCGAAGCCGGCGCCGAATCGGTCCACCAGAGCCACGTTCATGATCGGGCGGTCCAGCAGGTTGCGCAAAGTGACCTCGACGTAAACCAGGTCGCCGAGCGTGAGGTTTTTGGGGTCCAATTCGTCGCCCTTCTCGTTGCGGTACGTCCTGCTGACTTCGAGGGAGTGGTCGCCGGTCTCGGGCGGAACGTCGGGCTTGACGCCCTCGACGCGGACCATGGCGAAGAGGTCCCCGCCCTCGATTTTGTCCATGGTGATGGCCATGCTGTTCATGGCGCTGACGCCGAAGATGCGCCAGCCGGCGTCCTTGTCCGCGCCCTTGCCTTTCGTGAGGGGCGCCACGGCCTTGCCATCGAGCAGAAGGGCGACGTCCGACCAGGATGACGCGCTACGGGCCGCGCGCTTGCCGAGCGCGCTCACGCACCAGGAGAGCTCCTGCGTGGTGTAGTTTTCGCTGCGGTCCTGGAGGCTCAACGAGATGGACTGGGCCAGCGGCTCGAGGCTCGAGCTGTCCTTGAGCACGTCCTGCGCGACCTCCAACATCATGCCCTGCTGCCGGAGCGCGGACCAGAACGACCAGCCGTTCTCGCGCTGGTTCGCGGCGGCATAGACCGGATTTTTCAGGTCCTTCTCATAGGTGGCGTCGCCCATCAGATAGAGCGCGGCCTTGAGCAGGAAGAGGTTTTCTTCCTTGAGCTCGCCCCATTCCGGGTTCGGGTTCTCGATCAATTTCTGGATTCTTCCGGAGCGGCCTCTTCCGGCGCGGGCGAGCACGAACTGCATGTAGGGCTCGGAGGTGGCCACGGAGTAACCGTACTTGGGGTCTTTGAAGTTGGGATTGTAGTTCAAGATGTTTTCCATGAAGCTGAGCGCGTCGCCCACCCGGTCCTTGTTGATGGGGTAGCCGGCCTCGATGCCTTCGAGCATGAGGTGGGTGGCGTAGGCCGTGCCCCAGTAGGTGTTGGCGCGCGCGCCGGGCCAGTAGGAGAACCCGCCCTCCGGGGTCTGCATGCTGAAGAGGCGGCGGACGCCGAACATGAACTTGTCCTCGATGCTGCCGTCGGCGGTGACTTCGGGGTCCATGGCGGAGACGAGGCTGCCGATATAGAGGAGGGGCCGGGTGGTTGAGGTGGTCTGCTCGATGCAGCCGTAGGGATACTGGATCAGGTACTTGAGGTGAGTTAGCTCGCGGGCATAGCGGTGGTTGGTGATGGATACGGTGGTTTTTTCGGCGAGCGGGCTCCAGCCTTTGCCTTTGAGGTCGGCGATGAGCTCGTTGGTTCCGGGCTGGAGCTTGTGCAGGTAGATGTCGTGGGTCTCGCCGCCGTTCAAGAAGATGGGGAGCTCGGCGTGGTCGCGGGAGCGGAATTTTCCGGCGGCGGCCATGACGTCGAACACGGCCTTGCCGTAGGCGGCGTTGACGCGCGCGAGGTAGGTCACGGTGCCGGACTGTTCGGGCGCGAGCACCAGGGACTTGACGGCCGGCTCCAGAAGCACGATCTCGGAGCTCGGCTTGAGCTCGACGGTGACGGTCTGCGGGGCCCCGGTCATGTTGGTGATGAACACTGGCGTTACCAGCTCATCCCCGGCGATCAGGAACCTGGGGAACGAGGGCTGGAGCACGAGGGGATCGCGGACCAGGGTCTTTGCGGAGGCGCTGGTCATGCGGTCGGGCGTTACGGCGACGGCCATGATGCGGAGGCTGCCGCGGTAGGTGGGGACCTGGAACTTGACGACGGCCTTGCCGTCGCGTCCGACGTCAATGAGTCCGGACCATAGGGCCACGGGCTTGATAGGCTGGACGCGGGGTCCGGCGGCGCCGGTGTCGTAGGCCTCTTCGTCGCCGCCGTCTCCTCCGGTGCTCTTGCCGGATGACGGGGGCAGGAGCATGGTCCAGCCGATGGTCTCGAAGGTGCTGACCGCGAGCCCGCGCTTCTTGAACATGTCGGCGAGCGGGTCGGGGTTATTGAAGTCGGTGAGCTGGAGCACGCCCTCGTCCACGGCGGCCACCGTGGCATAGAGACGCCGGTTATGGAAGCCGGCGACGTCGAGGCGTACGGCCAGCTCCTGGTTCGGCTCGATCTCCCGGGGAGCGGTAATGTGAAGCGAGAGGTTATGCAGGGAGGGCTCGAGCTTGACCGAGGCCACGCCGAAGGCGCGTCCGGGGATGAAGGCCTGCTTGCTCTCGTAGAACGGGTCCTTTAAGAGCAGCGCGCTCACGTAGACGTTGGGCGCGAATTCATGGAGCGTGAATTGGGCGGTGAAGGGCCCGGGCTTCACGTCGTACCATTTGGCCTCGACGATGCGGTCGGTCTCGACGGTGAGGAGGAGGCGGCCGGGGTACGGCATGTTCGCGGCCACGGCGACGGGGTCGCCGGTCTGAATGGTTTGCGGCAGGTTGAGGACGAGGCCTTGGGGCAGCATGGGCGCGGGCGTGCGGTCGTCGTTGCGGGACGAGGAGTAATATTGTTCCCAGTACCAGTCGTATCCATCGCCCTTGAGGTAGAGGCCGGTCGAGATTTTGGGGCCGGAGGCGGCGCGGACCAGAAAGGCCTCGGTGTCGCGCGCCGGGGTGAAGGAATACTTGAAGCGGCCGTCCTTGACCTTGACCTTTTCGGTCCGCAACGAGACCTCGCGGACGTAGCGGTGGTTCTCGCTGGTGCCCTCATTATCGTCATATTCCCATGACCACTCGGACTCGATCTCGAGCAGCTCGACGTCTACTTCGGCGGCCTCGGTGGCGAGCGCGCCCTGCCAGTCCACGACCACTCCTTCCACTTCCACCTTTTGTCCGGCGACGGCCTTGGCGGCCGAGGATTTGAGTCCGATGTAATGGAGGTCGGGATGGACCTTGATGGAGGACCGGGCCACGGAGGTCCGGCCGGAGCCGGCCTCGAACACGGAGGCCGTGAGCTTGACCGTGGCCGGTCCTTTCATGGAGACGACATCGGCGACGGGCGGGCAGGTGACGCTCACGGAGCCTTTATCGTTCAGGGTTTCCTGGACCGAGCCGAGCGGGAGTGGCTTGATCGGGTCCTGGCGCCAGACGGAGAAGGTATAGCCGGGGTGCTGGGTGAAGCTCAGCTCGGCCGGCTCGACGGTGCACTTGGCTTCCACCTTCTCGCCCCTGGCGACGGCTCCGAAGAGGTAGCGGGCCTCGACCCAGAATGACGGCTCCTCGGCCGCGGTGATTTCGGCGGTGAGGGGGGTCGCGGTGACCTTCATGCGCTCGGGCACGAACTCTTCGACCTGGAAGGAATAGGCGCCGATGGCCACGCCTCCGACCTCGAGCGTGAAATCGTACTTGCCGGTGGGCGCATAGTCGTCGAAGGGCAGGTCAAAGACGGCCATGCCGGCTTCATTGGTCTTGGCCGAGATCACGTCGGCGTCCTTGCCGCGCGGGTCTTTCAGCCGGGCGACCAGGGGGATGGGCTTGGCGGGCGCGCGGTCTCCATCCTCCCAGACGATGGCGGCGAGGTGGGCGGTCTCGGCGGGGCGATAGACGCCGCGGTCGGCGTAGATCACGGCGCGGTAGGGCATGGTGGAGTGATACTGGTCTCCCTGCACCCGGTACTCGGAGAGCGGGATCTGGAGGTCGGAGAATTTGAGGAGGGTGAGGTCGTCGCCGGAGCGGGCGATCAAGGCGAACGGCCCCTTGCCGGCCTCCTTGATGGGGTCCGCGAGGCTGGTGAAGGATGCGAGCCCGTCGGCGCTGGTTTTCGCCGTGGCGATGACGCGGTTGCTCACGGTGACGACTTCAATGGCCACGTCCTTTTGCGGTTCCAGGGTCTCGGAGTTGACGGCCCATACGGAGAGGTCCATGCCGGAGGCGCCGGCTCGCTTGGCGATGAGCGCGAGCCGGGTGAGCACGACGCGGATGGAGTCGGCGCGGTTGCCGCCGGTGGCGGTGAACTCGTACACACCCTTGGCGCCGGCGGGTGCCAGGGGGGAGAGGTCGAGCCAGCTCGTGCGCTCGAGGTCGGGTTTGTTCTCGACCTTGAAGGTCTTGGATGCGATGACATCGGAGGTGCGGTCGTCGAAGCGCTCGTCCTGGCCGGAGAGCCAGAAGACCAGGTTGGTCTCGGGAATGCGGCGGGCGGTGACGGTGATCTCGTCCACGTTGATGTGCTTTAAGGGGACCTTGGCCAGGCGGTCGCGCGCGACGTATCGTCCCTTGGCCACGAAGGATGCCTTGGCGGTGCGTTTGGGGATCTTGAGGTCGCGGGAGAAGTCGGCGATGAGCATAGCGCCGCTTTTAGTGTAGAGGCCGCGGTCGAGGGCCAGCTTGTAGTCGCCCTCGTGGAATTGGCCGTAGATGCGGAAGCCGCCGCGGGCGGGCGCGAGGCGGGGATTGACCGGCGGCTTGAACTCGACCTTTTGATCGAAGGAGTCCGGGTCAATATCGCAGGAGTCGCGGCCGCCGGCATTATCATAACATTGGACGAAGAGGTAATAGCCTTCGGCGCCTTCGCTCAGGTTGACGGAGTAGATTTTGATTTGGGGGGGATTGCCGAGGTCGAAGTCATGCTGGTAGTCCTCTTCCATGACGACGCCGGCCACGGTGCTCTTGAGTCCCTTCGCGATTTTGAGGTTAAGGTCGTTGACCAGTCCGGGCCTTGGCAGCCGGGCCACGATCAAGAGGTTTTCGGGCTGGTCCAGATTGGTGACCTCGACCTTCTCCACGGGCTCGTTGTTGAGCTTGAGGTCAAGGCGCTGCTTGAGCTCGGCGGCGGCGACCGGGCCGGTGAAGGCGAGCTCCACCCTGGCCTCGCGTTTGCGGAAGTCCGTGCGGTTGGAGTTGATCCGGGCGACTTTGAGGACCGTGAACTTGAAGGCGGCCGCCCATGCTCCCGGCCTGGGCGAGCGCAGGATGCCCTGGCTGGTCTCGACCTGGACCACCTCGACCTCGAAGCCGTCGTAGAACTTGAGGCTGTCGGCAGGCCGGAGGACCATGGTGCTCTGGTCATTCCACGTGCACGACGCCTGTGTCTGCGGCTTGACGAGGAAGATGGTGTTGGGGCCGCACAACATGGTCACCTCTTTGGCGTCCACCAGGGGCCGTGGGAAGCGGGCCAGGACCATGTCCGGTCCGCGCTGGGCGGTGATGACGGGGGCATAGGGATCGGCGGCCTTCATTTGGGTTTTCGGGGCCTCCCGGGCCGGGGCTTTATTCGTCCCGGTGTGCACGGGCTGAATGACCTGGGGCCCCGTGGCGCTCTGTTGTCGCGGCGCGGGTTGTCCGCGCCTGGCGGCTGGCGGCGCCGCGTTTTTCGAGCCCGGTTGTTCCTCGCAATCATTGCCCACGGCCAGAGTCATGGCGATGATTATGAGGGTGAAAATGGCCGCAAGAATCCTGTGGAGTTTCATGACAATCCTCCTTCCCGTTTTCACCTGATTGTTTTACGGTTTAGTGTTTCTGGCCCCCGGCCATTGGCTTGAAGGCCACCTTGAACACGGTCCCCTGTTCGTCCGAATGCACGTTTATTTCGGCGCCATTGGCCTCGCAGATCGCTTTGACCATGGCGAGTCCCAGACCGGTGCCGCCGGCGTCGCGGGCGGTGGTGAAGAAGCGGTCGAAGATGCGGAGCAGGTTGGCGGGCGATATGCCCGGGCCGGCGTCCTTGACCTCGACCACGGGCCCGGCGGACAGCTCGACGGTCACCGGCGCGCCCTTGCCGTGGGTGAGCGCGTTGTCAATGAGATTGGTGAAGAGCGTCTCGGCCATGTCGGCGGCGATGCGCGCGGGGGCGGCGTCGGACTTTTTCACTAAGGTGATGGTCTGCCCGGCCTCCATGTAACGCCGGGCCATGTGTTCGAGGAGGTCGGCGATGTCGGTGGATGCGTCGGCGGGCTGGGCGAGCTCGATCCTGGTCAGCGCGATGAGCCTCTTGACCAATCGCTCCATGCGCTTGACCTCGGTGTCAATCATGGTGAGGAAGCGGGCCCGGTCGGCCTCGCTCATGTCCGGCCATCCGTCGCGCAGGAGCTCGATGGCGCCCTGGATGCCGGCAAGCGGCGTCTTGAACTCGTGGGAGACGTTTTTAGTGAACTCCTCGACATAGTTGTAGCGGCGCTTGAGCTCGGTGAGCATCTCGGAGAGGGCCTGGGAGAGCTCGTGGGCCTCGACCGGCGCGATCTTTCCGGCCTTGAGCGAGACCCCGGACTCTCCGGCGGCGATGCGCTGGGCCTGGGTGATCATGGTGTTGAGCGGGCGGGTGACGAGGCTTGCGAGGAGGAGGCTGATGGCGATGGTGATGACGACGACGATGATGAGGGCGGTGGCGAAGCGGCGCTCCCAGAGGTCGCGCAAAAAAGTCAGGCTGGTGCGGTGGAGATAGACGACCCCGGCCAGGTACTTGTCCTGGTAGAGGATGGGGATGGCCACGTAAACGCGGACGCGGGAGGCGCGGCTGATGGAGCCGAGCTCGGAGCGTGGCCCGAGCTCGCGCTCGCGGAGCACGGAGCAGTAATGTCCGGCGAGGGCCTGCCGGACCTCATGGCGGTTAGTGAGGCTCTGGCCGATCATGCCGCCGGTGCTGGCCACGACCACGCCGTTGTCGTCGAGGACGATGACTCCGGAGAGGTTGTAGCGCAGGACCTCGCGGAGGATGGGCTGGATCACGGCGCCGGCTTCGAGGGCGGCGGGATTGACCAGGGTTTCCGGCGTGAGGCCGTCCGGGCCGGCGGCAAGAATCTTGTCGCGGGTGAGATCAATCTGGGGGAACTGGGGCCGGTAAAAGTCGTCCACCAGCGGCGGCGGGTTATCGAGGAGATGGGCGAGGTTCGGGTCGGTCATGTCCCCGTTTCCGACGGCGGCGGAGAGGGCGGCTATGTAGAGGGCCTGGACGTATGCTCCCTCGGCGATGAGCTTGACCTCGGTCTGTCGGTGGAGCACGTTCTCGAAGATGCGCAGCGACGCTATCCCGATAATGGGCAGGGCCAGGACCGCGAGGTTGATGGTGATGACGAGCGCCCGGAGGGAATATGCCCTTTTGATCCAGGTCCAGCGCATGTTAATTCTCCGCCATCCTGTATCCGAGTCCGTGGACGGTCTCGATGGGGTTCCATCCGGTGGGCTCGAATTTTTTCCGGATGCGTTTGATGTGGCTGTCTATGGTGCGGTCGGTGACGATGACTCCGTCGGCATAGGCCCGGTCCATGAGCTCGTCCCTTGAGTACACCTTTCCGGGATAGGCGAGCAGGGCCTGGAGCACGCGGAACTCGGTGACGGTGAGCGCGACCTCGACCTCGTTCCAGAATGCCTTGAAGCGGTCGAGGTCAAGGCGGAGCGGACCGTGGACCAGGTTCTCGGGCGCCTTGTCGCGCCCGGGGGAAGGTTTCGCGGAACGGCGGAGCACGGCCTTGATCCGGGCGGTGAGCTCGCGCGGGCTGAAGGGCTTGGTGATGTAGTCGTCGCCTCCCATTTCGAGGCCGATGATGCGGTCCACCTCGTCGTCCACCGAGGTGAGGAAGACGATGGGCACGTCGGAGTCGGCGCGGATTATCTTGCAGACCTCGGTTCCCTCCATCTCGGGCATGAGGATGTCGAGGACCACGAGGTCGGGCCGGCGGGCCTGGAAGGCCTTGATGCCGGCCTTGCCGTCCGGGGCCAGCGCCACCTTGTAGCCGGCCTTGGTCAGTGCGTACTCCACGATCTCCCGGATGTGCGGATCATCGTCTATCACCAGTATGGTTTGCGTCATCTTGGTTTTACCTCGCCGTGCGGTTTTGGAGGTGGGGCCGACACTCCTGTCGGCCCAGACAGAGGGGACAAGAGTGTCCCCTCCACCATCCTCATCGTAGCAAAAACCGCTGGATCCCGGAAATTGGCGCGGGGAATTCATCCTGCTCCCCCTACCCTGCTTGTCGAGAGGCTTGTGGCTTGAGGCTTGAGGCCTGGGGCCTGGACACGGGGGAGGACGGGGTCCTGGCCAGGGAAAGGTACTCGGAAAGCGGGAACGATTTTCCGGGGCACTCGGTGACGTTGACGGCGCGATGGGGAAGGATTTTGGTTGCGTCGAACCGGTACTTTTGCATGAGCTCGCCGGTCAGGTTGGCGAGGGCCTGCATCTGCTTGGGCGTGGGCCGGTGGTATTTCTTGTCGGCCCACCTGGGGTCGAAGTACCCGACCACGCAGATGCCGAGCCAGCGGTTGAAGCGCGAGGATTTGGTGTGCGCGCCGCGGCAGAGCTCGGGGCGGCCGGGCTCGATGGTCCCGTCGGGCAGGATCACGTAATGATAAGCGATGTGATGGATCCTGCCCCGGTACCACACTGCCATGCCCCTTAGCTTGTGCTCCTCTTCGAAGGCGGCGGCGGTGGCATGGCAAAGCTGGTCGGGCCCGGTGGCGGAGTGGTGCACGATAATGCCGCCGGGCTGGATGGAGGCCGAGGGGATCACGCCTCTGGAGATGGCGCGGAGGGCGTCGCGGAGGGCCTGAAACGGCCCCGGCGCCGCGGCCAGGGTCAGGCCCCCCGCGGCGAGCGCGATGCGGCGCGACATGGTGCGGACGTGCATCACACTTCCCCCATCGGAGGAGGAACGATGGGGGACTGGGCCTGGGGACGGGCCTTGCCCTCAATGGTCCCGCCCATCCTGGGGCCTCCCTTTTTGCGTCCGGGCATGCCTCCCCAGTCCTTGTCCTTGAAGCTCTCATCCCAGTCAATTTTCGCGGTCATGCGCATGAGCACGGCCAAGCTGATGATGGCGCCGATGGTGACGGCCAGTCCGGTGTAGCCCTCGAAGAAATGGGCGAAGGCGAAGAGGATCTGATAAATGAACTGTGACATCCCGGCCTCCACCAGGGCGAAGCGGCTGCTGACCACGAGCCGCAGATAGGACACGACCAGGAAATAGGAGACTGCGGCGGAGATGATGAACGAGAGCTTGACGTCGAGGTGGTCCACCAGGTAGGAAAACAGGATGTTGAATGCGAAGAAGCTCGCGGCCAGGAAGAAATAATTCATGGGGTGCAGCTTGATGCCGCGCATGACCTGGAGCGTGAAGATCATGAAAAAGAAGAAGAGCAGCGACACGGGCGCGGTCGTGCACATGGCGGCGGCGAGGGGCCCGGGGTTGATGCGGGTGGGCATGACCATGCCGATCTGCACGGCGCTGACCAGTGATTCCTTTTCCCAGGTCAGGGTCCAGCCGCCGGAGGTCTCGTGTTCCTTGCGGTCCGGGCTGATGGATTCACGAGGAAAATCAATATTGTCGAAGTCAGTCCTCATGGTGAGCTTGAAGTCCTTGACGATTTCCATGTTCTTCCCGAACTGGTAGGTCCACTCATTCATTCCGCGTGATTTGTAGCGGAAGTTGATGAGCTGCGAGGCGTTGGCGGGCAGGGTGAAGCGGGCGACCATGCGGCTTTGGCCCCTTTCGTCCACTCCGGTATCATAGGCGAGGTCGGCGATGCCCGGCGCCTCGATGGCCATGTTGTCGTAAACGGCGCTGGAGCTGGGGAAGGGAAAAGCCATGACCACCCTCACAGGCAGGGCCACCGGGTTCTTGATCCCGTATTGCGACTTGTAATCCACGGTATAGGTCGAGAACCAGAGCAGGCCCTTTTTGCGGTAGTCGAGGGCGAGGTCCACGCTGATGTCGCTCTTCTGGAGCCCGAGCATCCGCTCATGCTTTTCCTTGACGATCTTGATGAAGTCCTCGGGCCTCATGGCCAGCTTGCGGGGCTGTCGCTGCTCCATCTCGGCCTTGACCTGCTCCTCCTCCAGCTTCTTTTTGGTGGCGGCCAGCTTCTCCTCGTTGTTCATCTCCGTTCTTTTTTCAGTTTCCCAGTTGGTCCAGACGGCGGGGGCGACCTGGTGCTGCTCCGTGCCCCAGAGGCCGCCGACCGCGTCCGACATGCTTGCGCCCCGCTCCCGGGTGCGGTAGGTCATGTTCACGGACAGGATCATCCAGGCCACGGAAGTGCAGGCCAGGATCAGGATGAGCGCCACGATTCTTTTCACCATTTTTGACCTCCTGCTCTTCTCTCCGATCTCTTGATCATGGCGCTACCATATATGGGGCGCGGGGAGTCAAGATGTTCAAGAGGTGGCGATTCCGGGGAAAGATGTGGCGAAATTGTGGCAAGGGTAAAGAGCATCGAGGATGAGCCGGCATGGTTTTGTCATCAGCATTTGACTTGGGGAGCGGTTCAAGTAGAATGGCGCTTGACCGTGGTCCGGCGGCAACCACTCAGGCGGGTGGCGGTCCGTTTTGCATAAGCTTTTGAGCGCATTGCGAAGGTGGTGGCATGGAAAAGATCAAATCCGCTCAGAGGAAAAAGGTCCTTTTAAAAACCGGGTTTCTGCTCGTGGCGCCTCCTTTCCTTATGGTGCTCGCGGTGTTCGTGGGCAACCTGGGCCAAGGCGTGTGCCTGTTCAATCCCTCCCGCAACGGATATTGGGCCAGATATGACCTGGAGCGCCTCTACCCTGATCTCGAGGAGTCCACGGTCAGCATCGAGGTTGATTACGAAGGCCCGGTCAGTGTGGTTTCGGGCGGGACGGAGCTCTGGGAGAACGTGGTGGATAAGCAGGGTAAATACCGGCTGTCGGGTTCCTCGTCTTCGTATTACACGCTGTTCTGGATGCCGGTGTTCTCCAGGAGCGTGCCCTTGTTGAGCGGGCGGTGGACGAGCGATCTGACCGCCAGCGGGCTGGTGGACGTCACGGGTTTTCTGGGGCCTCCCAACCAGACCTATGCCATCGCCTTGGGGAGGCCGCGCGGGGGCTTAAGCCTTGGCGGCAAGGAGGGCGCATCAGGCCTGGAGATAATTCCGGTTCAGAACCCGATGTTGCGGGGCGATCGGTGGCGTGATGAGAATGATAACCCGCAATGCATCATGTATTTTCTGGGGGCGGGCGAAGCGGTCGCGGGGATGGCATCCTACGACGGCAGCTCCGGCCTGCTGCTGAACGCGATGTCGTTCGCCAGGCAGGGCCTTAGCCTGACGCTCCGCGAGACGAACTTTCCCACCAATCGGATGCGGATGATGCTCCTGCCCTTCGTGCTGGCGACGGCCACGGCGCTGGCCTTTTACGAGATGTTCTGGTCATCGGTCAAGGAATCCGGGTCGGGCGACGGCCTTCCGGTGCCCATAGAATTCGCGATCATCGGCTACAGCGCGGTCCTGGTGGACGTCTATTTCGATTTTTTCTATTTTCACCTGGCGGGCACCAATTTCCTGCTGGCCGTGCATTTTTTCATGGTGTTCCTGATCTGGCTGCGTCTGGGGTGGTGGGCGGCGCTTCCGGCCATGGAAATTGCGTGGGCGGTGGTGGTCTGGATGTTTTACGGTACCATTGATCCGGTATTCACATATTTTCCGGCCTCTCTGTCGGCGTGGTTCCTGGCGCTGATGATCCAGGGCGCGTTATCGCCGGGGACGCTGCCCAAGCTCCCGGAGCGCAAGAAGATGTGAGCCCCTTATCCGCCGGGCGGTCCGAGAACGGTCATGGCGGTGTTGGCGGAAAAATATTCCTCCAGAATTTTCCTGGCGACGGACCCCGCGGCGGCGCCCCCGGACCCGCCGTGCTCGACCATGACCACGATGGCGATCTTCGGATCGTCGGCGGGGGCGTAAGCAATGAACCAGGCGTGGTCCCGGTACTTGACCGGCGTTTCCTCGAGCGGCCTTCCCTGGTAGCGTTTGCTGACCTCGGAGGTCCCGGTCTTTCCCGCGATCCTGATCACATCACTGCGCACGTAGTTTCGGGCGGTGCCGTCCGGGGCGTTCACTACTCCGTCCATGCCCTCGCGCAGGATTTTCAGGGTCGGCTGGCTGATGAGTCCCCGGGCCATGACCCGGGGCTCGAACTTGGTGAGGGGTTTTCTGCCGGCGTCTTCAAGGTGGTGGATGAGCTGGGGCCGCAAGAGGGTCCCGTTGTTGGCCACGGCGGCGGGCATGAGCACGGCCTGGAGGGGCGTTACCAGCATGTAGCCCTGTCCGATGGAGATGAGGATGGTCTCTCCCGGATACCACTGTCGGTGGCGGACCCTTTGTTTCCAATCGGGGTCGGGCACCAGGCCGGCTTTTTCCTGGTCGAGCCCGATATGGATGGGGCTGCCGAGGCCGAAGCGCCGGGCCCACTTGGCGATCTCCCATACTCCCATTTTCTCGCCCAGCTTGTAGAAGAACACGTCACAGGATTGGATGATGGCCTGCTCCACGGCGATGTTTCCATGTCCGGTCCGGTTCCAGCAGCGGAAGTTCTGGTTGGCGAGCGTGTAAAGGCCGGTGCACTCCTGGCGGGTTCCCGGCTTGATGAATCCGTCGTCGAGTCCTCCGGCCGCCATCACGATCTTGAAGATTGAGCCGGGCGGGTAGGCGCTGGTTATCGCCCGGTTGAGCAGCGGGTGGTCCGGGTCATCGCGCATTTGTTTCCAGGCCTCGATCCCGATGCCCTTCACGAAGAGGGAAGGGTTGAAGGCGGGCTTGCTGAGCAGGGCCAGGAGCTCGCCGTTCTTCACGTCCATGATCACGACGCTCCCGATGTTCCCGCCCATGGCGTCGGAGGCTATCTTCTGGAGGCCGATGTCAATGGTGAGGACCACGGACTTTCCGGGCTCGACCGGGCGGGCCATTGCTTCGAGTTCGCGCAGCTTCTCGGTGTAGTCGAGTCGGCCGCGCATGTCCTGGAGGTTGTTGTCGGCGCTGATCTCTCGTCCCTTGGCGTCCACGAGCTTGGAGGTGAGGCCGGGTCGTCCGCGCAGGGTGAGCTCGAGGGCGCGTTCGAGGCCGGAGACTCCGAGCCGGTCTCCCATTCGGTAGTCCGCGAACCGTGGGTCGTTCATCATGTCGCGGGTTATTTCGCCCATGTATCCGATGAGGTGGGAGACGTAGATTGATTCGGGATAATATTTTCGGACGGGTCGAAGCTCGGTGTCCACTCCGGGCATTGCCAGTCGGTTCTCCTCCACCTTGGCGAACTGGTCCCAGGTGATGTCCTCGGCGGCCTGCACCGGGATGAAGGGCGACCATGACCGGTTCTCTTCCATCCGCTCCTTGATGGCCTCGGGGGTGGTGGACAGGATGTTCGCCAGCATGTTCAGGGCGTCGTCATTGATGTCGGCGGGGGTCACCAACACGTTGAAGCTCTGCTCCCAATCGGCGAGCATGAAGCCGTTGCGGTCATAGATGTTGCCGCGCATGGGCGGGACCGTGATCTGTCGGATCTGGTTGTTTTTCGCGATGCTGGAGTAGAGCTCATTCTTTACCACCTGAAGGACCCAGAAGCGGATGAGGAGCAAGAGGAAGGCGCCGGCGATGATCAAGAGCCAGCCGTCGAGCTTCTCCTTGATGATCTGGCGTTCCATCTCACTTAACGGCATGGGCATGGCTTCGTCCCCCGTTAGACGGCGGCCCGCGGCCCGCGGGGCATCTCGATGAAACCGGGCAGGCGGCTCATGACAAAAAAGAAGACGGGCACCAGCGCGGCATTGATCAAGGCGCCGAGCAAGACGTGGGCAATGAGGCCCCCGGAAAGCGCGACCGGCTCGGGGGAGAACAGCCCCTGCAGGATGTATAAAACAACCCGGTCGAACAGGCCGAGCGCCAGGGCGATGGTGAACTGGGAGAGGGGGGCGTCGGGGCTGAGCCTCTCCCGGATGACCTGCGCGGCCATGAAGACGCAGAGGCAGGAGGCCATGAAGATTCCGCTCATGCTGCCGGAGAGGATGTCCTCGGTCAGGCCCAGGGCCGCGCTCCAGATGGAGCCGTGGACCGGGTCCTTGAACAGGCCGACGATCACGACGATGATGAAAATGAAGTCCACCTGCAGGTTGCGGGTCATGCCGGAAAGGATGGTGGTCTGGAGCACCGCGGCCACGGCTCCCGCCAGCAGCACCAGCGCGTATTGGCGGATCATGGCCCTTCTCCCTCCGGAACGATGACCAGGACCTCTTCCAGCTTGGAAAAATCGGCGACCGGGTCCACCCGGACCAGCGGATAATACGAAGCGGGATCGTTCACTATTTCCTTGATCACGCCCACGGGCAGTCCCTTCATGAACACTCCGCCATATCCGGAGGTGATGAGGGTATCGCCGGCGCGGATGTCGGCGTGGCGCTCGGTGTAGAGCAGGTCGCAGGTATTGGTCTCGCCGGGCCTTCCCACCAGCATCCCCTTGGCCCGGCTCGCCGGCCTCTGCACCATGACGCTGACGCGGCTGCGCTGGTCGGTGATGAGCAGGACCTGGCAGGAGATGGCGCCGATGCCGGAGCCAGGCTGGTCCAGGATCTGCCCGACCAGGGCGCTGTTATAAGATATTACCGCCATTCTCGGCCGGATCCCGCTCAGGCTCCCCTTTTCGATGGTTATGGTCTTGGGCAGTCCCAGCGCCGATTCTCCAATCACCTGGGCGGGCACGGTCTTGAACCCTTCCATCGGCTCGAAATTCAGGAGCTTGCGCAGGCGCTCGTTCTCGTAGGCCTGCTCCTGAAGGCGTTGGTTTTTGGAGTCCAGCTCGCTCACCCGGCGGCGCAGCTCCTCGTTCTCTTCCTCCACGCCCCTGAGCCAGAAATAGTGTTGGAACGTGTCCCTGATCCCGTAAGCCACTCCGGTCACCGAGCGCTGGCCCAGGCTGATCACGTCAATGACGACGCCGGCGAACAGGCTGGTCCTCTGGTTCTTGGGACTATAGGATTCGTAGGAGAGCAGCGTGAGCGAGGACAAGAAAAGCGCCAGGGGGACAACGACGTTCTGATTGCGTCTCAGCCATTCCGCAAACATGACGGTCCCGGGGTTTTTAGCGGGAGGTCCCGCTTATTCGATCTCGATGGCGCGCAGGAGATCATCGTCCGCCAATACCTTTCCCGCTCCGATGCAGACGCAGGAGAGCGGGTCTTCCGCGAGCATTACGGGGAGTCCGGTCTCCTCGCGGAGGAGCACGTCCATGTAGGAGAGCAATGCCCCGCCGCCGGCCAGGACGATGCCCTTGTCCACGATGTCGGATGACAGCTCGGGGGGTGTCCGCTCCAGGGCCTGGTGCACCGTGTCCACGATGGCGTTGATGGTCTCGGAAATCGCCTCCAGCGTCTCCAGGGAGCTGAGCTCGAGGGTCTTGGGGATTCCGGCCACCAGGTCGCGTCCCTTGACCTCCATCTTCTTGTTGGGGGCCGAGGAATGCGCGACCCCGATCTGGATCTTGATCTCCTCCGCCGTGCGCTCGCCGATCAATAGATTGTATTTTCGCTTGACGTAGTTGACGATGGCTTCGTCCATCTTGTCGCCGGCGATGCGCACGGAATTGCTGAAGACGATCCCGGCCAGGGATATTACGGCGACCTCGGTGGTCCCGCCGCCGATGTCCACGATCATGTTTCCGGACGGCTCGGAGATGGGCAGTCCCGAGCCGATGGCGGCGGCCATCGGCTCCTCGATCAGGTGGACCTCGCGCGCGCCCGCGCTGATGGCCGACTCGCGCACCGCGCGCTTCTCGACCTCGGTGATGCCGAAGGGCACGCAGATGATGATGCGCGGCTTGACCAGGGTCTTTCTATGGTGGGCCTTGATGATGAAGTGGCGGAGCATGGCCTCGGTGATCTCGAAGTCCGCGATCACGCCGTCCTTCATCGGACGGATGGCGCGGATCGAGCCGGGGGTCCGGCCCAGCATGTCCTTGGCCTCCTCCCCCACCGCCAGGACCTCGTCCTTGCCCGTGCGCGGGTGCTTGTGCACCGCCACCACCGACGGCTCGTTGATGACGATCCCCTTCCCCTTGACGTACACCAGAGTGTTCGCGGTGCCCAGGTCAATGGACAGATCATTGGAGAAAAGGGAAAAAAACGGTCCTAGAATCATTTCTTAAATTCCTCTTGGGCACCCGATTGAGCCGGCGCGCATCCGCTGTTATTCTCTTTGGCCGCCCTTGTCCTTGGCCGCCCCGGCCGCGGGCCAAGGGAAATCCCGCATACGCAAACGGAATGCCTTGGTTATGTCATCATAACAAAAAGCCGCCGCCAAAACAATCAGACTCCCCATGAGGGGGGACGGTTCGGGGGAATCCGGCATGGCGCCGGGCGGGAGGACATGGCGGCGGGGACACTCTTGTCCCCGGGCTTCGGGCCGACAAGAGTGTCGGCCCCACCCGGGAAAAATCCCCGGGGCCGGTGAGGGCCGGCCCCGGGGAGAATGAGAGGCGCTCGGCTTACTAGTTCCTGGGCCGGCGATACAGCCTGACCGAGAAGACCAGCAGCAGGGGGATGGCCAGGATGACGACCTGGAGAATGGAACGGACGCGCCCGCTGTCATCGGTCCAGTAATTCGAGCGCAGCGAGCAGAAGGAGGATATGCTGGATTTGCCCTTGCGCACGGCGTAGCCGATGTGGTCCGTTCTCTTAAAATCATAGAACGTTATATCATTCCAACCGATGTCAGCGAACACGGATTGATTGAAAAACATGCCGTACATGGGCTCGCCATACTCGTCCGCCCCGGCGTTGACCACGGTGGGATAAGCGTATTCGGTTGGGGTTCCGATGACCGTGGCAATTATATCAATTTCCGCCAGCCAGACCAGAGGGTTCAGGTCGCGGACGACTTCCCAGCTGATCCCGTCGAGGGAGCGGGCGACTCCGACCTGCGACTTGGCCTTTTCATAGGCATTGTCGGTTTCGATGGCGGCGCGTCCGGTGAAGAACATGAGGAAGAGCAGGCTCTCGCCGTCGGGCGTTCTGGTGAATTTGATCTCCGGGCTGTAAGCGCCGTTGAAATTGGTGTCGGGCAAAACGGGAAGTTGAACCCCGAGGTCAATGATTAAATCGAGAGATCCGGCGCATTGCCGGCCGAGGTCGAGGGCGGGCTGGTTGCGGAAATCCCAGTCTCCGGGGTCGGCGCGGAGTCGGCTGACGGTGCTGGTGGCCACTCCGATCCTGGGGGCGAGTATCACGCCCGGGCTGTCGTCCAGCAGGTGCGTGAACTGCCCATCCCTGAGGTCGAAATCATATGCGTAGATGCTTTCCAGATGCTTGCTGATATCCTTGGTCTGGGACAGATCCCGTTTCCATTTTCCCCACTTTTGATCAAACCCGGCCCGCCGGCATTCGCCGAGGTCGCCCAGGGCGCCCTTGCCGTCCCGGTTTGATGGGCCCAATTCGTGCCACCCCAGCGCGGTGTAGTACAGGTAGATCTTATCGCCCACGGCCACCGCATCCGGTCCCCAGACGTTGAACGAGTCAAAGCCGGTCTTTTCATTATCAAGGGGATCATAAAGCTGGGTGTCGTTTCGCTGGGCATAGGTGTCGGCGATGCCGTCGCCGGAACGCACGCACGGATAATCCGGCTTTCCCGTGCCCATGAAGAATTCCAGACGGTCATCGCCCATGGCGAAGGAATTGGACACGCCATCCCGGCCGGTGCTGACCTTGTAGATCCCGTCACCCCAATAAATCCTCTCATCGGCCAGGGGATAAGTATCCAATACGCCGTTGGGCCCGACGCTGATGATCGGCATGTCGGGCATTCCCTTGTAAAGGCCGATGGTGACGGCCCGTCCGTTGACGTGATGAACGGTCAACATGTCTCCAGAGGCCATGCAGCTCTGGTTGATGCCGTTCTGGCCCGTGCTGATGAAATAGCCTTTGGCGGCGTCCCATTTGATCCGGTCGTCATGGCGCACGCCCTGGAAATGATAGAGCCGATAATAGGTCTTGGCATCATCTTCCCATGACTTCTGTTCATGCTCGGTAACCATGGTATAGCAATCCTGGGTCAGGTAACCCGCAATCCTCCGATACAGGTTGAACGGATCAGTGTCCTCAGCCACCTTCACCTTCTGGCTGGTAGGATAACTCTGGAAATAGCCGTTCATGCCGGGACAAATCGCCATCTCGGAGCCGATCATGCAGAAGACGTCGTCAGCGTCGCCATAATAATCCGAACGGGCGAACCGGAGGTCTTTCTTCATGGCGTCGGTGGTGTTGTTCGTCTTCAAGCCCGAGAAGGAGGGTGAGCTGAAATACATGGGCCAAACGCTGAGGATCTTCCGGGTTGGTTCGGGACGGGTTTTATAATTGGGGTCGTTCCATTGGTACAGGTCAATCTTGGCTTCCACGCCCGGACAGATGGCGGGATAGCCGTCCAGGGTCTCACACATATGGTCGCCCCCGACATAAACGATCCATCGGTCAATGTCAATCGTGGTGGTGGAATCAATGATTCCGGTCTGGAGCACGTGGTCGGGCCCGGAGCTTATGCCGATGACCTGCCGCGGCCCCCAGGAGAGCCCCGCCGTGTTATCATTCAAGATTTCGGTCCAATAGAGGCTTGCGGCGGCAGGGCCGGGGAAATAATCGCCGATGGTACTGCCGGTGTCCTGCACGACTTCGAGGCGGTCGTCGCCGAGGATGGGGATATAGATGTCCTGCCACCCGAAACTGCCGTCCCGTCCCGCGCAGATGGCCACCGTGTCGCCGTCATGGCACAAGTGGTCATCCCCGCGGTACTTGATGAGCAGCGAGCTCAAGGTGTTGAGCTCCCCATCGGCTCCGGACTCAATGACCGGAGGCTCCTCGCCATTCTCGTCCTGGGGAACGCCATAGGCGCATTGGTCAAAGGAAATCCCCATCATATAGAAGCTGCACTGCTGTTTTTGCAGGTAGGCGGGCGGCGAAAGGGTGTTGCCCTTGAAGATATCGGGGTTCCATTCGTCGTCTCCGAGGAGGAAGCCGCTTTGGTTGGAGCCGCCATAAGTGGGGTTGGCGAGCGGATGCTGGTAGCCGACGGTCGCACCGTTAAACTCATAGATGGCGGGATCGTCAGGGTTGCCGGGACCGTGGAACGGCAACGTCTCCGTGCTTCCCGGGAGGATGGTGATCAAGACCTTCCTGTTATAGGGGGGGGGGTAGTAAATGGCTACGGGAACCTCGCCGTACGCCACGTAACGCGGGGCCAGGAAGGTGTTGATGATGCCGTCCGTCCCGGAATAGATGGTATCGCCGGCCTGAACGTCCACCAAAGCCGGGGAGTCCAGGTGATTATTGGAACCGAAGTTCACGGCATAGGTTCCGGGGTATCCGGTCGGGGCAATGGGGACGGCCCCGGTGGCGGTGACGGACTCTCCATAGAGGTAAACGAAGTGCTCCAGGGCCGTCGCGCCCCAGGCGTCTCCGGGGTCGGGGATGGTATCGCAGAAGCCCAGGGGCCCTGACGATACCACCGGAGAATCAATGTCGCCCCGGTCGCCTCGGTACTGCCGGGGCACGATGGAAGGCCGGTCGTTGATAATGTTGGAAAGGTCCCACCTCAAGCCGTCGGTTCCGTCCACGCTTTCCAGCATGTAAATCCTGGAGCCGTAGTTGACGAACATGAGCAGGCTGTCGCGGTCCGGAGCGTTGATGATGCTCGGCTCCGAATCAAGAGCGGTCCCGACGTTGGTGGCCCGGCCCTGAAAGTACTCGCCGTCATCAATGGAACTCTTATCGTCAACCTCCTGGTACTCCATTTTGCCGTCCCGGGCCCCGTAATCAGTGACGGAGCCGCAGCGATCGAATACCCCCGCATCTCCCTCGTCCCCGGTGCCGGGGACCCCGTCGCAGTCCGGCCAGTCGTCCTTGATCTTGGTGCTCAAGTCGTCGGGCTCAAACGTCGGGCCCCCGTTAAGTTGCGGGTTGCCGCTTGGGTTGCCGTTGCGCGCGGGCTGAATCTCTCCCTTCATGATGTGGTTCACGTCAACGTCGAAGCTGGGACTTTCCACGTAAAGCCAATACCCATCTTTGTTGCTATTATCGCAGGCGGTATCGAGAAGATCTTCCACCCGGAGATGATAAAGATCGGGGACCTGGAAGTTATAGGAGATTTCCGGGTCCACATACCTCCAGAGATCATTGCCATGCGCCGAGGCCGCCAGCACGTTTCCGGCGTCATCCGTGAGCACCAGCTTCATCCGGTGCCGGAACTGGTCATCGCTTCCGCGATTGAACAGCGTAACCCTTCCCCTGAACACCAATATGGTCCCGATTTCCGTTGGGCCGATGGTGAAATCATAGACGTCAACATCGGGGGCGGGATTGCTGAACACTCCACGGTACATGGTGTTGACGAACAACAACGGCGTCCCCGGAGTGGTGTTCGGCACGACGTCGGCGCAGGAGTTTTCGAATTCAACAGTATTCCCCAGCATGAAGTTGTTGTAAAAGAGGCTCAGGGAGTTGTTGAGCACGATGCCTTCCGGCATGGAGGAAGAGGCGCGAAAAGTGATGGGAGTAATATTATCGTTCCTATAAAAGAAGGTCTGATTGTTGTCAAAGGGGGTTCCGAACTGGAGATCAAAGGGAGAAAAGTAACGCCCGTCGCCGACGTGCATGATATTGTAGATATTGGACAGGGCCGGCACATTGCTCGGGAGATAGGTCTCTCCCACGATGTAGGGGATTTGCGAGGTGCCATCGGTCGGGACGGTCAGCCTCTCCACTTTGCCCAAGCCCACCTCGTAGAGCAAGAACTTGCCGTAATAGGTTTCATCCACGCCGGACGGGTCGGTGTTGGCCGGGGGATCGTCGGCGTCACCCAGCGCTCCCAGTCCGGGGATGTAACAACCCGAAGCCAGCAGCATAGCCAGGCAGAGTGCAAAAAAACCTTTCTCCACTACGAGCCGTTCCATCTTCTTTTGCGCCATTATCATCTGACGACCTCCATTTAGCTTCGCCATGGTCCGCCCCTTCATCACTGCCACCACGTTACCTGGATGCCTACCTGGCTGATGCCGCCCGAGGTCTTGACCAGGTAGTTCTCGAGCGGAACCGAGCCGTACTCGTTCGGCAGCATTCTGTAGTCCCGGTCCTCCAGGTTCGTCTGCTGGAAATGCAGATCAATCTCCACCCGCGGCGGCGCGCCGCCGCCGGTTCCGGCCTTTTTCACCCGGTCATAGCCGAACCCCAGGCCAAAGGAGTAAACGTCGGCGTCGGAATCAATCATGGCCACTTGCCAGGTATAGTTGGCGTCGGGCTGGGGAGAGTTCCAGTGGTAATATCCGCCGCGCACGGCGAAGCGGGGGTTGGAAAGTTTTTTCAGCTTCCAGAACAAGAGGGGCGAGGCGTCGCCCTTGTACTCGAAACCGAAGCGGTCGAAGGCCACGTCCTCCAAGCCCGGGTCGCGCGGCAGCTTGTTCGCGAACGACTCCGGGTTCCAACGGGTCGTGGCGTCCCAATCATACGTCACGGTACTGGGAAAGAATCCGTCCCAGTTCTGGAGCTCGCGGGAGTAGGCCAGGGTGAGCCAGCCGTCATTCCAGGGGATGGGAAGGTTGGCCGCGCCGCCGTAAACCGTGGTCTCCACGTGGCCCGGGACCTTCATGTCAATCAAGAAAAACCAATCGTCCGCAAGGAGGCCGCCCTGGCCTCCCGGCAGCTCAGCCCGTATCTTGTAGCGCGCCCAGGTCTCCGGAGTATAGGAGTAGCCCAGGCTCAAATATTTGATCGGACGGAAGGTCACGTTGAACCCGGTGACGAAATCAGCTCTCGGGTCGCCGCCCGCGCTGAACCCGAACCCGTGGAGATTGGAGTAAATCTTCCCGGAGTCCAGGCCGAGGGTGGCTTTAACTATGGGATCAACGATCAGGAAAGCCATATTGCCCGTTGACACCATCAGGGGCTTTTCATAGGCGGTAATCCCGACGGAGAGCCAATCCGTGATCCTGAAGCCAAAGCCCACGGACAGAAGCAGGGGCATGGAGTCCTTGTAGTTCTGCCAGCTCCAGTTGGGCGGCCCGCCGCCGCCCAGCAGCTTGTTGATGTCAAACAGGGACGAGAGGTCGCTGCCGCCAGACCCGCCGAGTCCGATCAGCATGCCCACTCCGATCCGGTCGCGGAGGAATCGGTGGTTGATCCCGACCTTGACCATCGATCCATCCGCCAGCTCATCATTCTTGTTGGCGTATAAGCTGCCGCTGATCTGGCTGTACTGGATCGAGGACGAGTTGCGGGACAAGGCCAGAGCCGAGGAATTGTAATAAGCGGCCTCCCACCCGTCCGCGATCGCGATCATCGCGCCGCCCATTGCCGTGCCCCGCGACGAAGCCCCCATCGTTGATAGCGTATCGGCCCTGCCCATGACCGGCCACGACACGATCAGCGCCATGGCCATCCCCATTACTGCCTTTCTGCCCATGAATCCCTCCATGACTCGCATTAAGTCCTGCCTTCCCCTCTTTTCATCAGTTTTAAAAAACGATTTATTCTTATCCTCGCGGCCCGGAATCATTAATTTACTTGCCCGGACCGACCCTCCCCCCCGTGTCTTTTTAGAAAAATTTACGCTGATTGTCAAGCGAAAAATAGCGCCGGCGATTACCGGCCGCAATATTAAAGCATTATCGCATAGTTGATGTTATTTGAAAAGGCCCGGCAAGCGGCCTATACTTGGCACCAAGTCTAACCGCTCTTTCCAAGAGGAGGTTTTTATCATGGCCTTGACCGGAGTACGCGGAAAGGTCGGAATTCTCGGGTTCGGAATGAGCAAGTTCGGTCCGGCCATCCACGACAAGGACTACAACCACCTGGCCGCCATCGCTTACGTCCGCGCCCTGCACAGCGCCGGGATCGCGCCCGAGCTCATTGACGTTGCCGTGTATGGTCATTACAACCCGCTGTTCCGGGGCCAGATCATGGGCGACATCTACGTCAACGAGACCCTGGGCCTGGAGCTCAAGCACACCATGCGGGTGGCCGCCGGCGGCGCCACCGGGGCCGCGGCCCTCGACGCCGGGGTCACCTACACCCTTTCCGGCCGCTCCGACGTCACCCTGGTCCTCGGATTCGAAAAAGGATACGACTGCAAGGACTTCGCGACCGGAAACACCGTGTCCGAAGTGCTCAAGGCCATCTCCTTTTCCGCGGACACCATCTGGGAAGAGCCGCTCGGCGTGACCGCGGCCACCAGCTACGCCAACACCGTGAACGCCTTCATCGCCGAGCACGAGGGCCACCCCACGGAGGACGAGGCCTCCGAGATCGCCGTGCACCATCACAACAACGCGCTCCTCATTCCCGACGCCCATTGCTTTGGCCAGAAGCCGTACACGGTGGAGGCGGTCAAGGAATCGCCCATGATCGCCGCGCCCTTCCGGAGAAAGCACAACTGCCAGATCACGGAAGGCGCCGCGGCGCTGCTCCTGATCTCGGAGCAAAAGGCAAAGGAGCTGAAAGTAGCGGACCAAGTGGTCTGGATCACCGGCGCGGGCGGGTCCACCGACACCGGGCTCGTGGGACTTCGCCCCACCGTTTCCAAGTACATGTGCGGAGTGCTGGCCATGCAGCGGGCCTATCAGGGCGCGGGCATCAAGGACCCGAAAAAGGACCTCTCGCTGCTCGAGATCCACGACCCCTTCACCCACGTGGTCTACATGGCGCTGATCGAGATCGGGATCACCAAGTCATGGCAGGAGACCTCGGCCCTGCTCGCCGACGGATTTTTCTGGCGCGACGGGAAGCTCCCCATGAACCTCTCCGGAGGACTGATCGGGCTCGGCCATCCGGTGGGCGCCTCCAACATCGCGCAGGCCGGGTGGATCTTCAACCAGCTCACCGGCCAGGCCGGGGACGCGCAGGTGAAATTCCCGGGCCGGCCGCTCCGCGGAGCGCTCAAGGGCATGGGCGGGCCGGGCGACTGCTATTGTTACGGGGCGGTGTTCGAGTATTGAGAGAGGCTTGGGGCTTGGGCTTGGGCTTGGGGCTTGGGGCTTGAGGTGTGAGGAGTGGCGCGGCCCTCTTCCTCAAGCCTCAAACCTCAAGCCTCCCTCATCCCGGCTCGGATTATGTTTACACGGAAAGGAGATCCGTAATGGCCCTATCGAAAAAAGCGGTTGAGGCGCTGGCCCGGAAACAACAGATTCCGGTGGAACAGCTCATGAAGGTCATGGAAAAAGAGATGACCGATGCGCCGGCCACCGGTGAGCTTCTGTTCGTGCCCTATCGCATCGGCACCACCTTGTACCGGAGCATGAACCACGCTTCGCGCTTCTTCCGCGAGGTCCGGGACAACGGGATGTTTTACGCGGGGAAATGCCCGGCCTGCGGCTTCACCGTGTTCCCGCCGCAGCGGCCGGTGTGCCACCGCTGCATCAAGCAGGGCAAGCTCTTGGAGTACGAGTACGTGAGGCTCGGGCCGGTGGTGGAGGGCAAGTGCGTCTCGTGGAGCCGGTTGATCCGCGGGACCTCGAAACAGGGCGAGCTCCTGAAATTGTGTCCATCGTTCATCAAGGTTGACGCGGCCGACAACGCGCACTGGCAGATCGTGCATCCGGTAGAGGGCAAGGAAATCGAGATCGGGGCGCGGGTCAGGAGCGTGCTCAAGCCGCAGGAGGAGCGCACGGGAGAGCTCAGCGACTATTGGTTCGTGCTCATTTAGACTCTCAACTCCCAAGGAGCTTTTCCATTGAGCCTGCATTCATGACGGACTTCACGATAACAAATATCAGTTAATAGGAGGGCCGGAAATGAATCGAAAATTTTATCTTTGCTCATGGGTGTTGGCGGTTATATTGCTCCTTGGCCCAAACATCGCGACCGCCGCGCCAAACACGGTGTATGACGTGATCGTGGTCGGCGCGGGCGGGGGTGGACTGGGCGCGGCGGCAACCCTGGCGAAGAACGGAGAAAAGGTCCTGGTGCTGGAGCAGCATGAGAAAGTCGGCGGGTACATGACCAGCTTCGAGCGTTATCCTTACACCTTCGAGGTCTCGCTCCACGCCATGGACGGCCTGGATCCGCAAACCGGGATGAACATTCCCACCTTTAAGAAACTCGGCATCCTGGACAAGGTCAAGCCGATCAAGCTGGATCCCATGTACCGCGCCGCATATCCCGACTTCACCATTAATGTCCCCGCGGACGTGAACAAATACGAGGCCATGCTCAAACAGATGTTCCCCTCGGAGGCTAAAGGCATCGGGGGTCTGTTCAAGGACCTGGAACGGATCAATGACGGCATGTCCAGCTTGCTTGGCCTTCAGAGCGGCGACTTCGGCCCGTCCCTGCGCATTTTGGCCAAGAATCCCGGCTGCATATACACCATTGTTCGCTTCTGGAACAAGCCGCTCTCCAGCCTCCTGGACAAGCATATCCATGACCAGAAGCTCATTGCGGTCTTCACCCAGCTTGCCGGGTTCCTGGGGGCCTCCCCGGACGATGTGCCCGCGATCGTGTTCGCCATGATGTGGAACTCCTACCATCGGGGCGGGTATTATTACTTCGAGGGAGGATCGCAATCCGTGTCAAACGCGTTGGCCGCGGTCATCCAGGAGAACGGAGGCGAAATCCTGCTGGACACCCTGGTAACCAAAATCATCATTGAAAAAGGCCAGGCCACTGGGGTCCAGGTCAATGACGGCCGGGAATTCCGCTCCCGATACGTGGTGTCCAACGCCAACGCCCCCGCCACTCTCTTCCAGATGGTCGGCAAGGAGCTGCTTCCGCCGGATTACGTTAAGCGGGTCGAGAACATGAAGATCGGGCTCTCCTGCTTCCAGGTATACATGGGAGTGGACAAGGATTACCGCGAATTTTTCCCGGGGGGCGCCCACGAGATTTTCGAGAACGTGACTTACGACCAGGCTGCCAATTTCGCCATGTTCAAGAAAGGAGATCCGGACCACTCCCCCTACGCCATACTCAACTACAGCCTGGTGGATCCCAAGGTGGCGCCCGCCGGCAAAAACGTCATCGTCATCACGGCCATACTGCCCTATGACTGGCAAGACGGCTGGCATGAAAAGGAAGATTACAAAAAGTACAAGGAACTGAAAGAACAGACCGGAATGATCTTCGTCAAAAGGGCGGAGAAATACCTGCCCGACTTGAGCAAGCACCTGGAGGTCTTTGAGGTGGGGTCGCCCCGGACCATGGAACATTACACGCTCAACCCGGGCGGCAGCATCTTCGGCTGGGATAATACTCTGGACCAGAGCTTGATGAAGCGGCTTAAACAGGAAACTCCCATCAAAAACCTGTACCTGGCCGGGGCATGGACATTCCCTGCCGGAGGCCAGTCAGCGGTCCTGGTTTCCGGCATCATGGCCGCGGACCTCATCATCGCCCAGGATAGCAAGAAGTAGTCAAGCCGTGTGAGATAATAAACAAGGGCGTGGCCTTTCGCGCCCTTGACTTTATTTCGGCTCGGATGCCGGTTCAGCTGAAGGATCGGCTCCGCCTTCGGGCTTGAGGTGGCAGTCGTAGCATTTCTTGTCGGGGGGCTTGTCGCCGTCCCCGAGGCCCTTCTTGGACTTGACGGCCTTGTGGCACTCGACGCAGAGGCCGTGATAGGCCTTGAGGTATTCGGGGGACTTGGGGTCGGCGGGCTTTTCATTGTGGCATTCCCAGCAGGGCTTGATGTTCTTCACGTCCTCATGGTGGCAGTTGCCGCAATGCGCCGTCTTCAGGTCCACGTGCTGCTTGTGATTGTAAGGAACGGGCGGGAGCTTCTTGGCGAGCTTGTTCAGCATCAGCGTCTCCGGGATTTTGTCCTGGTACTGCTTGATCAAATTTTCATCGGGGACCGAGGTGTCGCCGTGGAGGACGAAGCCGTCTTGATAGCGGACCATTTGCGGACTGTCCATCCTCGCGGAAACTCCATTCCCCGGGTTGATGAGCATGCCGCCCAGGGCCAGAACGAGCGGCGCGAAAAAGATCAGGTACGCCTTGTTAAAATTCCTCGTCATCGTTACCGCCTCCTTGCCTACTTCCCTCTTCGCGCGTTCAACGCTTCCTCCATGATGGCCCGGGCCGCGGCGGCCGGGTCCCTGGCGTCGCGGATGGGGCGGCCGACCACGAGGTAGTCGGCGCCGGCTTTAACGGCGGCGGCGGGCGTCTCGATCCGGGACTGGTCTCCCTTGTCCGCTCCGGAAGGCCGGATGCCGGGGCACACCACCAGGAATTCGCGGCCGGCGATCTTCTTGATCCGGGCGGCTTCGCGGGGCGACGCCACCACGCCGGCCAGTCCGGACCTGGCGGCCAGCGCGGCCAATGCCTCGGCCTGCCCGGCCGGGCCTTTGCGGAAGCCGATCTCCCTGACCGCTTCCCGGTCCAGGCTGGTGAGCACGGTGACACCGAGCACGCGCGGGACCGGAAATCCGATCCTGGCCGCTTCCTCCCTCGCGCCCTTCACCGCCGCCTGCATCATGGCCCGGCCGCCGCCCGCGTGCACGTTGAACATGAACACGCCCATGCGCACGGCCTCGCGCGCGGCCTTTTCCACCGTGCTCGGGATGTCGTGGAACTTGAGGTCGAGAAAAACTTTTCCGCCCTCTTCATGCACCATCTTTACGGCCCTGGTCCCCTCGCGCAGGAAGAGCTGAAAGCCGATCTTGAAGACGCTCACGGCGCCCTGCAAGCGCTTTACCTGTTCACGGGCGTCAGCAATGCCATCCGCGTCAAGGGCGTATATTAAAATATCGCGCGCGCTGATTTTTTTCATATCTTTTGCTCCGCCGGAGCCGCTTTAACGTCATGATGGAATTCCATGATTGCGTCACAAAGCTCTTCCGGCGCTTCCTGGGCGATCCAGTGTCCGCAGTGAGGGATAATTTTAACACGCGGCTCCGGCTCGCACCACCTTTCCAGGCCCCGGGTCTGGGCCAGAGACAGGTATTTGTCGGAGTCGCCCCATACCACGAGCGACGGGCAGCGGACCTTGTGGCCCTTGTAATAATGGCTGGACCGGGCCATGGACCGGGCGGCGGCGCGATAGTAATTGAGGCCGGCGCGCATGTTCTTGAAGCTCGACCAGGCCTCGCGATAGACCAGGGCTTCTTCGGGGGCGAGCGCGCCGGGCCGGACCATGCTCCGTTGCATGAAGCGCATCATGACCGCGCCGCGGCCAAGCGTCAGCGCGAGCTCGGGCAGCAGCGGGACCTGGAAGAAGAGGGTGTAGAGGCTCATGAAAAGCTGGCGGCGGTCGGTGCGCAGGAGCTGGCTGTAGCGCGCCGGGTGCGGCCCGGCCGCCGCCACGTAGCCGCTGACCAGGGACGGATAGGAAGCGGCCACGTGCCAGCCGATCACCCCGCCCCAGTCGTGGCCCACCAGCAGCACCGGCGCGCCCTGACCCGCCCGCTCGATCACCTCGGCCACGTCGCGCGCCAGGTTGAACGTGTCATAGCCGCCCCTCGACACCTCGCTCCCGCCCATGCCGCGCAGGTCGGGTGCGAACACGGAAAAGCGCGGGGCGAGCATGGGGATCACGCGCCGCCACGAATACCAGAGCTCGGGGAAGCCGTGGAGCAGCACCACGGCGGGGCCGGACCCGGCCCGGGCCACGCGCATCATGATGCCGTTGATGGGCCAAGTTTCGTGGGATATGGCGGTTCTGTCCATGGCTGTAAAAGTTTGTGGTTTGAAGTTTGTGGTTTGTGGTTCAAACCCCAAACCACAAACCTCAAACCCCAAACCTTTAATTCCCCAGCTCCTCGTCCACCACGACCACGGTGATGGGGGTCATGGAGGGCTGGCGGTGGAGGATGACCTCGGCCCGGCAGATGCGCAAGGGGGTGTTGCAGTCGTTGCATTCGTCAGTCTGGGCGCACGGTGTTTTCATGGTGAGCTCGCGGGCGCGCCTGGGCGCGGCGATTTCCCGGACCCGTTGGCGGGCGGCGTCGAGGTCCGGGGCGATCTTGTTCCTTCCGGCCACGATGATGACCTTGGCCGGGCCGAAGATCATGGGGGCGACGCGGTTGCCGAAGCCGTCCATGCTGACCAGCTCCCCGGTCATGGAGAGGCCGTTGACCGAGGTGATGAGCACGTCGCAGGTGAGCTGCTGCTTCCTGATCTTCATGGTCTCGACCGGGGTGAGCCCCTGCTTCCAGTGGTCGTAGACCTCGTGCTTTTTCTCCAGCAGCGCCTCCACCACGCCGGTGGCGCGCACGGAGGCCGAGCCGGGCACACCCACCCGGGCGCCGGCCGGGATGAGCTTCAGCACCAGCTCGCGGGCCTCGTCACGGTTTTGCGCGTACACCGCGTTGAAGCTGTGCTTCTTGAGCGCGGCAATGGTTTTTTCGATCACTGCATCCATTCTCTCTATACCTCCTTACAATGTATTGGCTCTGACATGAGGCTTGGGGCTTGAGGCGTGAGGCTTGAGGTAATCCGTCACTCCGCCCCCAGCCCTCAAGCCTCAAGCCCCAGGCCTCAAGCCCCAAGCCCATCTCACTCCCCTTTCCCCGCCTCCTGATCGCTTTGCTCCTGTTTCCGCAATTTTTCGATCTCGGCGCGGAGCTTCTTAATTTCTTCCTTGAGATCGAGGGCGTCGGCCTGGGCCGCCTTTAGCTGGGAGGCGTTGCCAATGCCGTCGAGCACGTCCTTGATCAAGCGCAGGGTGTCCTCGGTGGGCGTGACCTCGCGGAGCGGCTTCACGTCGCCGGGATAGTCCCAGTCCGGCTCGTCGAGTCCGGGCAGGATGGTGACCTGCATGGGCAGGTTCATCCTGCCGGGATCAATGCGCACCGTGGAATCGAGCGGGATGTGCTTGAACGCGGCCTGGTCCACCGCCATGCGCAGCTTGTAGCCGGGCAGGTCGGCCGAGGGCGGCTTGAGCATCGTCACCTTGCCGACGTCCACGCCCCGGAAATAAACGGGGGCGCCCAGCTCGAGCTTGGACGCGTCCTTGACCGTGGCCAGGACCAGGCAGCGCTCCTTCCACCATTCCGCGCGCAGGCCGTACCAAACACCCAGGCCAAGCGCCGCCAGGACCAGCAGCGTCCCGGCCCCCACGTTCCGGGCATTAATCTTCCTGTTCGGCGCCGGACCCATGTCCGTTATCTTAGATGCGGCGGGCGGAAGGTGTCAATCAGCCATATTCCGTGCCTTTTCGTTCAGACAGGATTAACAGGATTTTCAGGATGCAACCCCTGTTTTATTCATCCTGTGAATCCTGTTAATCCTGTCTGAAAATTCCATGAGGAAAAAAGGTGTCAGAGAGGCATGACCCGGTAAGCCCGTCCGTTCCATTCGAAGCGGTAATCGCAGGTGGAGGGATCAGCGAGGGGGGCCGGCCCCTGGCCCGGTCCGCGCGGATAAAGGGCGAACAGGCCCTCGCCCTCCTGCTTCTTCACCCATAACCAGGGGTCCTTCTGCAGCATCGCGGCCTGGAGCTTGTTGACGATTGTGAGCTTGAAGGCAGCCTCGTTCGCGGCGCGGGCCCGGGAGAAATATCCGGCCGCCAGGTCCGGCCGGTCGAGCAAGGACGAGATATAGCCCTGATAGCAGCCGATGAAGCCGGCATCGCCTCCCATGCGCCCGGCCTCGTCAAGATAGCCGAGCGCCACGGGCTTGTACTCGAGATGAGTGTAGAGGAAAGCGAGGACCATGGCGCAATTGAACTGGGCCATGGCCAGGGCCTTTTCCTTGGCGCCGGTTTTTTTGAGGACGGCGTCGAATTCCGGGGCGCGTGATGAATCGAGTGCGGGCGGGAGCAGTCCCTGTTGGGCCAGGCCGCGGACCAGGTGCAGGGCGATATGGTAGTTTCCTTTCAGGGTCGGGTGGCATCCGTCCACGAAGAGGTCGAATCCGGGGCAGCCCAAGATGGAGTCCTGGCGCAGGTCTGATTCGATGTCCACCAGGGGCACGCCCATGTCCTTGACCAGGAGCCGGAGGTCTCGGGCCCAGGATGGCGGTGTTTCCTGGTAAAAGTCCGCGTTGTCCACGGCGCGTTCGAGATGGGCGATACCGGCCGCGGTCCGGCCGGAGAGCAGCTCGGCCTTTCCGAGGAAGAACCATGCCTTGGCATAATCCGGGTCCTCTCCGGCCACGGCTTGCAGCTCGGGGATGGCCATGTCGGGATGGCCGGCCATGATCCGGGCCCTGGCCTGGGTCACTTGGCGGGCGATCCTGATTTTTTCGGACCGGCCGATGCCGTCGCTGTGCACGGACTTGGTGGGGATCCACTCCGCCAGGTTGGCGCCTGGGGTGCATATCACGACCGGCACGCCGTCCGCGCGGCCCAGGTCCACGATCTCCCGGATGTGATAAAGGTACAGCTTGCGGGCATGGTCGCGCACGGCGGGCGGAAAGAGCCAGGTTTGATGCTGGTCCTCCATGCGCGAGACCTTGAGCATGTAGCCCACCGCCAGGCCCCGGGTAATGAAAAAGCCCATGAATTTGGCGGGAATGTTCCAGGTGCGGCAATGCCGGCGCATCCACCACACGGCCCGGCTCGTGCGCGGCCGGCTCAGGTCGTCTATCGGTTGCCGGGCGAGGAGCTCGTTGTTGCCCGCATAGACAATGAGCAGGTCGGGACGGAGCAGGGGCAGGCCGTCGCGCAGAGTCTCCAGGAGCTGTGCCGTATTGATGCCGTTGGAGCCCAGGTTGATGATCTCGTAGCGCCCGGCCGCCGCCGGCTCGAGTTCCAACATGGCCTTCATCATCTCGGGGAAACCCGCTCCGGGGAACGGCCAGCCGTTGACCGCGCTCTCACCGGCCACCACGATCCGCCTAACGGCCGGGTCCTGAGGCGAGGCAAAGGAGATTTCCGGCTTGAACACATACTGGCAGCGCCGGGCGCCGTCCGGGCCGCTGTCACCGCAGGCAAAGGGCCTGAAAACCATGAGCGGGCCCAAGGCGGCCAGGACGAGCTCGAGCGCGGCCAGCGCGGCCGCGGCCAGGCACGCCGAGTAGATCAGCCTTCTTGGCCAGGGCAGTTTCGCGCGCGGGCCCATGCCGACAAAATAACATCAAAGCCTCAGAGGAACAAAAGACGGGTCGGCGCGCCGTGTTCCCGTTAAAGCGGCACCGGCAGCCCTGCCGAGAGAATTTAAAGACAGGATTACAGTGCTGTCCAAAATAAACGGACCGGAGAACCGCCAAGACGCCAAGAGCGCCAAGGATTATTTTTAAACACTATTTTAAGAGGGCTTGGGTGCGAATATTTCTTGCTTGGCGCTCCCGTCGGCCGGTTCGCCAAGCCGGTTGGGGCCAACGCTGCGGAGCTGTTCTTTTTGGGGCCGCAAAGAAACATCATGATGTACTTGGCGATCCTTGGCGCTCTTGGCGTCTTGGCGGTTTTCTTGCGGCCTATTTTGGACAAGAGTGACAGGATTAACAGGATGAACAGGATTTTTAGAATAGGCATCTTGTTTTTTCATCCTGTAAATCCTGTTAATCCTGTCTGAAAAATATTTTCACGATTTTCGGGCGTCGCCTGGCGGAATGAGCGGACGCGTTGCGCTGTCAGGGATAAATAATATAATGGCTCAAGATGCCGAGAATTTTACAGAGCCCGCGGACGTCGCTCCTTTTTTTCATTCTGGTCCTGGCCGTGCTCCGTCTCGCCATTATCGGCGGCATCCCGATCTCACCTGACGAGGCCTATTACTTCGCGTGGTCGCGGCGCCTGGCGGTGTGCTATTACGACCAGCCGGGCATGGTGGCGTGGGTGGATTGGCTGTTCGGGCTGCCGTGGGCCCACGCCACGGTTTTCACTCTGCGCCTGGCGGCCGTGGTGCTGTCCGCGCTCTCCACCTGGGTGCTCTACCGGGCGTATCGCGACTATCGCGACGACGAGCGGGAGGCCGCCGTTTTCGCCATGGTCTTTTCCCTGCTGCCCTTTACCTGGCTCACCGGGATCATCATGATCCACGATACCGTTTTCCTGCCCTGGCTCGCGCTCACCTATTGGGCGATCGTCCGGCTCGCGAAGCATGACGGGCGGCCGCGCGACTGGCTCTTTTTAAGCCTGGCCATCACCGGCGCGATGTACGCGAAGTTTTCCGCGGTGATGATCGGCTGGGGCCTCGCGCTGTACATGCTGTGGTCGCCCCGGGGGCGAAGGTGGTGGAAGACCTGGCACCCCTACGCGGCGGGGGCGCTCACGGGCGCCCTGTACCTGCCGGTGGTGATCTGGAACGCGCGGCACGGCTGGATCAGTCTGCGCGCGGTCCAGGAGCTGACCACGCGGACGCACATAACGCCGGCCGACCGGCTGGGATGGGTGATCGAGTACATGGGCTCGCAGATCGGAATATTCTCCGGGCTGCTCGGGATCGTGGTGTTCGCCGCCCTGTTGAAAGGAGTGAGGGACGCCTGGAAACGGCCGGCGGACGACCGGGTGGTGCTCCCGGTGTGCCTCGCGCTCCCGGTCTTCCTCTATTTCCTGCAGCAGTCCTTCAAGTCGCCGGTGTTCGGCAACTGGCCGGGCGTGGCCTATGTCCCGGCCTCCATGCTGGCGATGAGCGAGGTCTCGCGGCTTTTCCGGGAGGGCGGCGCTGGGGCCGGCAAGAGTAATTTTACCAGGCGGTTCATCATCGCCGGGCTTGCGCTGGACCTGGCGCTCATCTTCCTCTTCACCGTGCAGCTGCGCACGCGGGCCTTCCGGCCGGCGCTCGCCGGTTTGGAAAAAGCCCTCGGGCTTACCGAGCGGATTGACTGGCGGCTGGACGCGGATTTCGCCGGATGGGACGAGATGGCGGCGCTCACGGAGCAGGAGCGGCCGCGGGCGGACTTCATACTGACACGGCGCTACCAGATCGCCGGCGTGCTGGAGTTCATGCTGCCCGATCAGCCCGAGGTGGAGTGCTACAACCAGGGACAGCGGGGCAACCAGTGGGACCTGTGGCCGGGCCTTTCCCGGGATACGGGCCGGACCGCGCTCTACGTTGACATCAAGAGGATGCCGCGGGAGGTCAGAGCGCGGTGCGGGAGCGTGGAGCCGATCCACGCTCCGCTTGTCCTTGGCGACCCGGAACGGCCGGTCAAAACAATATATATGTATCTTTGCCGGGGCTGGAAAGGGCCGGAGCGGGCCGTGACCGATTCCGCGCTTCACGGCACGGGCAACTGAATTCAACCCCTTGCTTTTTGTCGGATTTTTTCACGCGCTCCTTGACTTCTCTTGCTGTACCTGATAATTTCAAGAAGGGGATACGTATGCATGGCCCCGGCCATTCCGGCGAAATAAAGGCAGGAATCCGGGCGGGACAGGATAATTGAGATCCGTCCCAAACCCCTTATCAAACATGAGCATTTCATTCAAGCGTCTGACGCGCGAGCCACTGGCTCAAACGTCAATCAGGTGACAGGGGTCCTTTAATGGGCAGACGTGACCTCCTTCGCATCGACGCGAAGGTCGAAGTTGAATACAAAAACTTTGACCAGTTTTACAAGGAATACACAAAAAATATTTCCAAGGGCGGTCTGTTCATCAAGACCGACAATGTAATGAAGCAGCAGACGGTGCTTGAAGTCTCGATCAAAATACCGGGGACGGAAAATACGCTGAAGCTGATCGGGGAAGTGGTGCACGTGATCGAGCCGGAAATGGCCAAGGCCCACGGCTGGGAGGCGGGCATCGGCGTCCATTTCGTGGATTTCGACGAGGGCGTGCAGCGGCAGGTTGAAGCGTACGTGGCCCGGCTGTACAAGGATAACCCGCAGGCCCGGGCCGCTGACCGGCGCAAGCACGAGCGGGTTTCGATGCGGCTCCGGGTGAAGTTCCCGAGCCTCGACGTCCTGATCCACGATTATTCCGAGGACATCAGTCACGGCGGCATCTTCATCCAGACGCAGAAGCCGCGCAACATCGGGGACAACTTGACGATCACCCTGGTCCATCCGGATACCGGCCAGGAGCTGGAGCTAAAAGGCGTGGTGGTGAGGGTGACCAAGCAGGAGGCCCACGTGCCCGGGAGCGCGCCCGGAATGGGGATCAAGTTCACGGACCTTGACGAGAACAAGCGCCAGGCCATCAATAAATTCCTGGGACTGGCCTTGAGCTGAGCTCCGGGTGATGCGCGCGCTGAGAGCAATGGATCGGTTGGGCCGGCACAGCTTGAAACAGGGCAGCGGGACGCCGGCGCGGGACAAGGTCCCGTCCACCGCTCGCATCTTCGGGTAATATTTTTGACGAAGCGGGACATTACATGACCAAGATCATCGGCATTGACCTGGGGACCACCAACTCCTGCGCTTCCATTGTGGAGCAGGGCCACCCCAAGATCATTCCCTTTGCCAAGGGCTATCTGACCATTCCCTCGGTGGTGGCCTTTACCGCCAACGACGAGCTGCTGGTCGGCCCCGACGCGCTGCGGCAGGCGCCGACCAACCCGGAAAACACCATCTACGGGTCCAAGCGCCTGCTCGGCCGGCCCTACACCTCCTACGTGGTGCAGCAGGTGAAGCGCCTGTTCCACTACCAGATCGTGGAGGGGCGGGGCGGCGAGGTCGAGGTAGTGGGCAACGGCCGTCCCTTCACCATCCCCGAGGTTTCCGCGCTGATCCTTCGGGCCATCAAGAAATCGGCCCAGGAATACCTCGGCGAGGAAGACATCAAGGCGGTGATCACGGTGCCGGCGTATTTTTCGGACCGGCAGCGCCACGCGGTGCGGGATGCGGGGCGGATGGCCGGCCTTGACGTGGTGCGGATCATCAACGAGCCGACCGCCGCGGCGCTGGCTTACGGCTATCGCAAGGCCAGCGAGAAGAAGGTGGTGATCTACGACCTGGGCGGGGGCACGTTCGACGTGTCCGTGCTCGAGCTGGAGAACGAGGTCTACCGGGTGATCAGCACCAACGGCGACACCTTCCTGGGCGGCGTTGACTTCGACAACCGGATCGTGGAGCGTCTGGTCACGCAGTTTTTGCAGGACACCGGGGTTGACCTGATCGGCGACCGCATCGCGCTGCAACGGGTCAAGAACGCGGCGGAGGAGGCGAAGAAGGAGTTGTCGCTCCGGCAGGAGGCCACCATCTCCCTGCCCTACCTGGCGACGGGGCCGAACGGGCCGCTGGACATGAATTACACGCTCAAGCGCGCCGAGTTCGAGACCATGGTGGGGCCGCTGGTGGACCGGACCATTGACATCTGCCAGTCGGCGCTGGAAATGGCCAAGCTGGGGCCCCAGCAGATTGACGAGGTCGTGCTGGTCGGCGGCCAGACCCGCATGCCCATGATCTGGGAAAAGATCCGCACCTATTTCGGCAAGAGCCCGTCCAAGGGAGTGCACCCGGACGAGGTCGTGGCCATGGGCGCGGCCATCATGGCCGACATCGTCTCGCGCGGCGAGACCGGCGTGCTCCTGATTGACGTGGTCCCGTTGTCCATCGGGCTGGAGCTGCCCGGAAAACGCTTCAAGCGCATCATCCCCAGGAACTCGCAGATTCCCATCAAGCGCACCGAGGTCTTCACCACGGCCAAGGACGACCAGAAGAGCGTCAAGATCACCGTGCTGCAGGGCGAGAGCGAAAACGCCGAGGATAACGAGGTCCTGTCCAAGGTGGTGTTCTCCGACCTGCCCCCCCATAAGAAGGGCGAGCTCAAGATCGAGGTGACCTTCTCGGTCAACACCGACGGCATCCTCACCGTCACCGCGGTGGACAAGCAGACCGGCAAGCAGGTCAAGACCACGTTCTCGCAGCGCGGCGGCGAGGCCGAACAAGCGCCGTCCCCGTGAACACCGGGTCCGATGAAAATCCTGCGCCGCCCTCTCCTGCTGTGCATCCTATTATTCCCGGCGCCGGGCCTGTGCGCCTCGCAGGCCGCCGCCCGAATGAAGGTGTACTTCCGCGACGCCTTCCTCCCCCATTTGTGGGACGACACCAGGAACACGTTCGGCCGGCCCGCGAACCTGCTCCGGCTGGGCGCGGGCGCGGCGCTCACCGTGGCCGCCCACCAGTACGACGGGCCGGTGAACGATTATTGGAAGGACCACCGCCTGGATTACGGGCTCGCGGACTTCGGCAACGAATTCTGGGGCAATGGCGGTGTGCAGGGAGGCCTGGCTCTGTCCCTGATGTTCATCGGGTGGGGCGCGGACAACGCCAGGCTCGCGGACACCGGCGAGGTCCTCGTCGAGGCCCAGTTGATCCAGGGCGCTCTGATCAACGTGATCAAGCCCATCGCCGGCAAGCAGCGGCCGGACCACAGCGATAACCTGTCATTCCCCTCGGGGCACACCGGGACCGCCTTCTGCACCGCGGCCGTGATCCACCACCGGTTGGGCTGGCATTACGGAGCTCCCGCCTATGCCCTGGCCGTGGTCACGGCCATGTCCCGGATGGACGTGCAGGCCCACTGGCTCTCCGACACGGTGATGGGAGCGGCCATCGCCATGGTCACCGGCTACGCCGTGTCCCGATACCACGACGATTACCCCTACACCGTCACCTGGAAAAAACCGCGGCTGTCGCTCACGCCCGTTCTCGGCGAGGGCCGGTACGGCATCATGGTCGCCGGCTCTTTCTAGAGCCAGTTTCATAACCATCTCAAGAAAAAATAACAGGGATGTACAGGATTCACAGGATAGAAAAATCCGGAAATTATCCTGTTAATCCTGTACCTCCCTGTTATTAATCTCTATAGACATAGACGTCCATTCACTGCCCGGTCCTTGTGGCCCGCCGTTCCTCTTTGGCCCTCGCCGACAGTTAATGTAGGATAATGGTTCATGGAAGAGCGCGCGCTCAACGTGGGGATCGTCGCGCCCGGCATCGGATCGGGCACCGGACCATTTACCTACCTGGCATCGGTCCGGGCGGCCATGGCCGGGAGGCATCTGCTGTGCAACATGGACGGGAGCTGCCCGGACCTCGACCTGGTGCACGTGATTGACATCAAGCGGTTGTCGCCGCACTTTGTCGAGACGGTGAAGGCGCCGGTGCTGGCTGACGTCCATGACGACTACTGGGTGCGGCACGAGCCCTACCCTGCCCCGGACGCGCTGCTCCGGCGGCTGCGGCGGCGGCAGCTCTACTCGCATCACTTGGCGGTGCTCCGGCGCGCGTCAGCCGTGATCGCGCACAGCGAAGCAGTGGCCGGATCGCTGCGACGGGTGATGGACGAAGAGTTCAATAAAGAAGGCGTGAGCAAGCCGCCGGTCCATGTCGTGACGCTGGGCATCAAGGGCATGGAATGCGATCCTGTCCCACTCTCCCCGGTTGATGAAAAAGATGAAAAAATAATTCTGTTTCTGGGCCGCGACATTTTTCGCAAGGGATTTTCAATGCTGGTAAAGGCGCTGCCGCTCCTTTGCCGGACGCACCCGCGCGCGCGGCTCGTGGTGATTGGCCGCGAGTATGCGCACACGCGGGCCTGGGCGCGCCTCATCTCGCGGGGCCTGCCGGTCACGTTCCTGCCGCACCAGGACGCACCGGCGCTGGAGCAGTGGTTCAAGCGGGCGCGGCTCCTGGTGCTGCCGAGCTGGCGGGAGGCGTTCGGGCTGACGCTCATCGAGGCCATGGCGCGGGGCGTGCCGGTGGTCGGCTCGCGCGTGGGCGGGATCCCGGAGGCGGTGGAGGATGGGGTATCGGGCCTGTTGTTCGAGCGCGGCAACGCCAATGAGCTTGCGGAGAAAATGGCGGCGCTGGTTGGCGACCATGAGCTGCGGAGGCGGCTGATCGCGGGCGGACTTCGGCGGGCCGCGGAATTTTCAATCGAGAAGATGGCCCAGATCCTGGACCGCGTTTATCGGTCGGTGGCGGGGTCGCGGTGATGACGCGAGCTTCGCGGACAAAAAAAATAATTTTCGCGGCGGTCGTCGCGGTGGCGGTGCTGGGCGGCGCGGAGACGGTGCTCCGGCTGCACGAATTCAATTTTTATTTCAACTTCGGCGCGGACATCCTGGGCATGCCGCTCCTGGAGATGAAGGGCATCCGGCGGGTCATGAACCGCACGGTGGAGTTCGACCCGGTGCTGTTCTGGCGCTTCAAGCCCAACCAGGTGCTCGACGCGCACGGCATCTATCGGAAGCCGGTGCACATCAACGGCCACGGCTTCCGCGGGCCGGAGTTCACGGACGGCAAGCCGGCGGGCGTATATCGCGTGGCCTGCATCGGCGACTCGACCACCTTCGGCTGGAGCGTGGGCGACGACGAGACGTTCGCGGCCCAGCTTCAAGGCCTGCTCGCAAAGCAATGCGGCGCGGGCAAGGTGGAGGTCCTGAACCTCGGCGTCACCGGCTATACCTCCTTCCAGGGACGCGAGCTCATGGACCTGTACGTCAGGAAGTGGCGGCCGGACCTCGTCATCTTCGGCTTCGGGCCCAACGACCGTCTCCCCGCGCTCAAAAGCGACCAGGAGCACATGCGCGACCGCACCTGGGACGTCAAGCCGCTCACCCTGTTCCTGAGCCGCTTCCAACTCTACAAGCTCATCAAGGCGGGCGTGGTGTACCTGGAAAACCGCGCGCGCGGACTGAGCCTGGACCCGAAGACCTACATCCCCAGGCTCAAGCGCAAGGTGAGCATGGAGGAATTCGCGGACAACGTCCACACGGTGAAGAGAGAATGCGACGCGATCGGAGCCGGCCTCATCCTGATCAACGTGGACTTTCCGTCGCTGCCGACTGACGACGTCTCGCGAGCGATCAAGGAAGTGGCCGACCGAAGCGGCGCGCGCCTGACCGCGGACTGGAAGCAGTGGGACGCGGCGGACGTGCACGAGGCGCTGGCCCGCGAGCTCCACGTCCCGGAGATTGACCTGCGCCAAATCTTCAGCGACGGCCTCGCCTCCATCGAGGCCGGACGCATGGACCCCGCGCGCGCGGCCGCCGTCAAGAAGGCCATGCCCGATGAGATCGCGAAGGAGCCGTGGCGCTACCTGATGATTGACAACGGCCATCCCAACGACTGGGGCCACGAGCTCATCGCGCAAAAGCTCGATGAGATCATCGCGGAGCTGCCCGCTTTTCGTAAGCATTGCGGGGAGAGCGCGCCATGAGCCGGACGCCCGCCGGACGCCGGATTTTTTTCGCGGCCGTGATCACCCTGGCAGCGCTCGCCGGCCTGGAGCTCGGCCTGCGTTTAATCGACTTCACCTGCCAGCGCTCGCTGTCCTACATGCAGTTCAACTTCCCGCGGCCCAACGAGCTCTACCAGGTGTTCGAGCCGGACCCGGAGCTGTTGTGGCGCATGCGGCCGGGGTTTAATTTTGGAGAAGGGTTCGAGCCGCTGAACCATGAGGGCTTCCGCGGGCCGGAGTTCAAGGCGCAAAAGGCCGCGGGAGCGTTGCGCATCGCGTGCCTCGGCGACTCGGTGACGTTCGGCCGGCCGGACGCGGCGTACCCTGCCCTGCTTAGTGAGGAGCTGACGAAAGAGCTCGGCCGGCCGGTGGAGGCCATTAATTTCGGGGTGCCCGGCTATTCCTCGTGGCAGGGACGGAAGCTGCTGCCTCGAGTGCTCGACCAATATCATCCGGACGTAGTGATCATCATGTTCGGCTGGAACGACCACTGGCTGGCCAAGGGCTTCGCGGACCAGGACCAGATCGTGGGCGACTCGGACGCGGCCGGGCTGCTCGCGCCGCTCCGCGCGCTCCGCACCTACCAGTTATTGAACAAGATCGTGGCGCGGGTCCGCGCCGCGGTCTCTCTGCCGCCGCTCACCATGCGGGTGGCGCCGGACGATTACCACGCGAACCTGGTGAAGATGATCGGGGAATGCCGGGCGGCGCATGTCTTGCCGCTCATCGCGCTCGCGCCTTCCGCCATCGTGGCCGGCAAGGCGCCGGAGTTCATGACGGCCCTCGAGTTCATCCGAGCGCCCGCGGACCTGCAACGGTTCCACAATCAATATAACGACATCGCGCGCGGCGCGGCCCGCGAAACCGGCGCGCCGCTCATTGACCTGGACTTGCTTTTCTCAGATTGGCCTGCTAAAGACCTATTCGAGGACCCGGACCAGGACGTGATCCATCCGAACCGGGAGGGTTATCTGCTGGTCGCGGGAGCGCTCGCCAAGGCCGTCGAGGAACAGATTGCTGCAAAATAGTTTTTAAGCCGCAGATTAACGCAGATGAACGCGGATTAATAAATAAATCTTATCTGCGTTCATCTGCGTTCATCTGCGGCAAAAAAAGGAGGAGCCAAAATGATTACCATAGCGGAAGTCAAGGGCCGGGAGATTCTGGACTCGCGGGGGAACCCGACCATCGAGGTTGACGTGACTTTGGAGGCCGGGATCAGGGCCCGGGCCGCGGTGCCTTCGGGCGCCTCCACCGGCGAGCACGAGGCGGTGGAGCTCCGGGACGGCGACCCCAAGCGCTACCAGGGCAAGGGCGTGGAGAAGGCCGTCAAGAACGTGAACGGGCCCATCGCCAAGCAGGTCATCGGGATGGCCGCTGACGACCAGCGCGCGCTCGACGCCTCCATGATCGCTCTCGACGGCACGGCGAACAAGGCGAAGCTCGGCGCGAACGCGGTCCTGGGCGTGAGCCTGGCCGCGGCCAAGGCGGCGGCCGAGTTCTACGACCTGCCGCTTTACCGCTACCTGGGCGGTCTGCGCGCGACGAAACTCCCGGTGCCCATGATGAACATCCTGAACGGGGGCAAGCACGCGGACAACAACGTGGACATCCAGGAGTTCATGGTGTTCCCGCTGGGCGCGCCGTCGTTCAAGGAGGCGCTGCGGTGCGGGGCCGAGGTGTTCCATGCCCTGAAGTCGGTGCTCAAGGGCATGAAGCTGAACACATCGGTGGGCGACGAGGGCGGGTTCGCGCCGGACCTCCGCTCCAACGAGGAAGCGCTCAAGGCGATCGTGGAGGCCATCAAGAAAGCCGGCTATAAGCCGGGCAAGGACGCGGCCATCGCGCTCGACCCGGCGGCGTCGGAGTTTTACCAGGACGGCAAGTACGACCTGGCCGGCGAGGGCAAGAAGCTCACCAGCGCGCAGATGGTGGAGTTTTACGCGGACCTGTGCGACCGCTACCCGATCGTCTCGATCGAGGACGGGCTGGCGGAGGACGACTGGAAGGGCTGGAAGCTGATGACGGAGAAGCTGGGCAATAAAATTCAGCTCGTGGGCGACGACCTGTTCGTGACCAACACGGCGCGGCTCGCGCAGGGGATCAAGCAGGGCGTGGCCAACTCGATCCTGATCAAGGTGAACCAGATCGGGACGCTCTCCGAGTCCATGGACGCGATCAACCTGGCGTCGGCCGCGGGCTATACCTCGGTGGTGTCGCACCGCTCGGGCGAGACGGAGGACACGACCATCTCGGACCTGGTGGTGGCCATGGGCACGGGCATGATCAAGACCGGGTCGGCGTCGCGCACGGACCGCATCTGCAAGTACAACCAGCTCCTGCGCATCGAGGAGGAGCTGGGCCAGGCCGCCGAGTTCCCGGGCTGGGCCGCGCTCAAGCGGTAGAGTGACACTCCGGTCCCGCTCGGTTGAAATAATTATTTAACAAGGAGGTACAGGATATTCAGGATAAAAAATCTTATCCTTGACATCCTGAATATCCTTGTTAATGAATTTTTGTTAAGGCCTTGGGCCACTCGGCAGGGGGGACACTCCAGTCCCGCCCGCGCCCGACCGGAGTGTCGGGCCCACCAATATTATTGGAGTGCATCATGAGCTTTTTCACGATCAAATGGCGGGACGGATCGGTGGTGATGCTGGACCAGCGCCGGCTGCCGCTCGAGGAAATCTACAACACCTATGCGACGCACGAGCAGGTTGCCGAGGCCATCGAGGAGATGGTGATCCGGGGCGCGCCGGCCATCGGCATCGCAGCGGCCATGGGAGTGGCCCTGGCGGCCGGAGAGGCGTCGGGGAAGTCCGGCCAGGCATTCCATGAGTTCATGGATCGGGCCATCTCCCGGCTCGCCCGCACCCGGCCGACCGCGGTCAACCTGTTCTGGGCGCTCGAGCGGATGAAGAACCTGATTGCCAAGATTAAGGACGCGCCGCCGGCGGAGATCGCGGCGGCGTGCGAGCGGGAAGGGATCAAAGTGCTTGAAGAGGACATCGCGATCAACCGCCGGATGGGTATGAACGGCGCGGAGTACCTGGATGACGGCGACGTGGTGCTGACGCACTGCAACGCGGGCGCGCTGGCGACCGGCGGTTACGGCACGGCGCTGGGGGTGATCCGGGCGGCGCTGGAGCAGGGCAAGAGGATCGAGGTGATCGCGGACGAGACGCGGCCTTTTTTGCAGGGCGCGCGGCTCACGGTCTGGGAGCTGATGCAGGACCACATCCCGGTCACGCTCATCACCGACAGCATGGCGGGCCATCTCATGAAGATGGGCCGGATCAACAAGGTGATCACCGGCGCCGACCGGGTGGCCGCCAACGGCGACGCCGCCAACAAGATCGGGACCTACTCGGTGGCGGTGCTGGCGGACCGGCACCGCGTGCCGTTCTTCATCGCGGCGCCGCTGTCCACCATTGACCTGGAGACCGCGACCGGCGATGACATCCCGATCGAGGACCGCCAGCAGTTGCACGAGATCACCCACGTCCTGGGCACGCGCATCGTGCCGGAAAACACGCGGGTGATCTACCCCGCCTTTGACGTCACTCCCGCGGGCCTGATCCGGGCGCTCTTCACCGAGGCGGGGGTGGCGGAGCCGCCGACGGAGCGCACGGTCAAGGCGTTGTTCGAGAAGAAATAAAAGAAGAACATTAGTCGTCGCTAAGTAGGTGAGTGAGAGAATTCGCGGGTGGGGGCACCCGCGCCCCCTGCCAAGGCAGTATTGATGAATGGAGCATGAAGATGAGCGAGATGGTAGGCAAGAGCAAGTGGGAGGTTGATACGCCCGCGCTGCTGGTGGACCTTACGAAGCTGGAGCGCAACATCACCAAGATGGCGGAGTTCTTCAAGGACAAGCCGGCCAAGCTCCGGCCGCACTGGAAGACGCCCAAGACCGTGGAGATCGCAAAGATGCAGCTTAAGGCCGGCGCCATCGGGATCACCTGCGCCAAGGTGAGCGAGGCCGAGATCCTGGTGGACGCGGGGATCGAGGACATCCTGATCGCGAACGAGGTGGTGGGCCGACACAAGCTGGGCCTGCTGGCGGTGTTCAATCGCAAGGCCGATGTGAAGTGCGCGGTGGATGGGCCGGAGCAGGTGGCGATGCTGGCGGAGGCGGCGAATGCGGAGGGCGTGACCATCGGGGTGGTGGTTGACGTGTTCGTGGGCCTGCCGCGGTGCGGGGTCAAGCCGGATGACGCTCCGGCGCTGGCCAAGCTGGTGGCCAAGTCGCCGGGGCTCAAGCTCAGGGGAGTGATGGGCTACGAGGGCCACGTGGTGAACATGGAGGACGCGGGAGAGAGAAGAGCGGAGGCCGGGAAGAGCATGGGCCAGTTGGTGCGGGCGGCCGAGCTGATCCAATCCGCGGGCCTGCCCTGCGCGATCGTGTCCGGCGGCGGCACGGGCACCTACAACTTCAGCGGCATTATTCCGGGAGTCACCGAGATCCAGGCCGGGTCCTATTGCCTCATGGACGTGAAGTACGGACACCTCGACCTCGGCTTCGAGAATGCCGCCACCATCCTCTCCACCGTGTGTTCCCGCTCGCCCGCGCTCGCGGGATGGACCATTATTGACGCGGGCATGAAGCAGATGACCTACGAGTTCGGCCTGCCCGAGCTGATCGGCGTGCCCGGCGCCCGGCTCGCCATGCTCTCCGAGGAGCACGGCCACCTCTTCACCGACGGCGGCCCTTCCCCGCTCAAGATCGGAGACAAGGTCGAGCTTTACCCGTCCCACATCTGCACCACAGTGAACCTCCACGACCGCATGTACGCGATCAGGAATGGGCGGGTCGAGAACGTGTGGAAGGTGGCGGGACGGGGCCGGAGCCAATAATTCAGGTTCTTCACCTTCCAGAGTGGATCCGAAACATAACATGGGAGCGGAACCGGAGGCGAGTAGAGCGTAGAGCGCAGGGCGGAGGGCGTGAAAGACCCCTAGGTTGGCGCCGATTTGATTTACGCCCTTCGCCCTTCGCTCTACGCGATCCGCGCCGCACATATTATCCATTCTCCAGTGCGAAGAACCATAATTCAAGGGCCGTTGCCAAGCTTCCAGACAATCAAACGCGGCGAAGTAACGCTGTAAATGGGCGGGCCGACCCGCAACCGGCCGGCCTCTCGATACTCCAGCGGCGTTAATTTAGGATCATAATATACGAGTTCCCGGTTGTCCGGCGTCGGCCGCAGCCATTTTCCTCCATTGTAAATGATATAATCGAGCTCATGTCCATGAGCATTGCAATATCTTATAATGTAATCCAGCGCGTTTCCGGACCGGATCATTTCCTTGATGAATATGCGGTTGGAGGTAAGCATATCGGCCGCGATGATATGGTTATCAGTGTAAAATGCGGCCATCCCCGGCCATTCCGAGACCAGGATCGTCTGGCCATTGAGATGGTTCATGCGTATATAGCTAAGCGTTTTATAGCTGGACGATCCGGCCAATTTTTCAGGCCCCAAGTTAATTTTGATATAGCCGACCGTGACCAGTGAGCACAGGATCACGATCATGGCAAAGGCTTTCGACCGCCCGCCAAGGCGCGTGGCCTCTCCAGCCTGGACTGCCAGGGCCATCCCGGCCAAAACCATTGGAAGCACATAATACCAATACCACAGGGTAAAGCCGGTGGTGAACAGGCTTACCTGGAGCCAATGCAGCACTGCTCCGGCCAGGAAAGCCCAAATAATGCTCCGGTTGCCGTGAAATGCCTTGCGACTAATCAGGGCGATGGTTGCGGCGGCTAAAATCGGAATGATACCGAACAGCACCTGATACCCCGCCAGCCCCAAGTTTACGGGAGGATTATAAGAAATCCCGGAGATTTGAATCCGGGGAAAAGATGATTTCAGCCATCCGCTCACCGTGACCACCCCTCCGAAATAAAAATAATTAAAGGCCATGTAGGCAAGCGCCGGCACCGAGGTAATCAATCCCGCGACCATCGTCCGGACCCAGGACCTGGTGAACACCAGATACCAGACGTAAAAAGCGGCCACGAAAAAGACGGAATCAAGCCGGGACAAAAACACCAAGCCCGCCGCGGCGCCGACCGCCAGGTGACGCCGGAGCCCGCCGCGCCCCTTTTCCGTGGCCAGCGCCGACAGCAGCGAAAGGGAAAAATAATAGAGGTGGGCCTCGGAATAGAGCATCCCGAAGATCGTGAGAAAGCAGACCGGGGGAAGGGCTAAAAAAGCAAACGGCGCCTGGAGCGACCGGGCCGTTCGCCGCAGGCTCAATGTGCCCAGAATCAGAAAAATCGCGGGAAGCGGGGCCGCGTAAGCGGGATTGTATAACAGCTTGGCATCCACCAATGAAACCAGCCATGAATATGCGCTTAAACAATACAGCCAGAGCGGGTGCAGGCCGTTAGTGGGATAGATTCCGGAGAAGCTCTGGCGGCCGGTCAGGGCCAAATTTCTGGCCGTAACCAGGTAAAAATACGAGTCCCCGGCGATGAAAAAAGCGGGAAAGATGAGCCAGCAAATCGCCACTAAAACACAGTAACTCAAAATAAGATACGTGGAAAATCGTTCGGAAGGAGGAGCCTGATCCCCCCCCTCATCCATCACCCCTGATAATTTTAGCTCGCGCCGGACCATTGTTAAATTTTACCTGCCGCCTGAGTCTATTACAACCCAATCAAGACGATTGCAAATTCATTGAAAAGCCGCTGATAGCTCGTTCCAGGTTTGACTTGCGACTGGAAAGAAGCGGCGGGGCATCTCCATTGTGTCATCAAGCTGGCGTGGAAGTGAGCAGTCTTGAACCGGTCCTGAATATGTTCATTGCACCCTTGCAATGCTATTATCGGCAGGGGCGTTGATTGGATAGCGAGGCTTTTGCCCCCGCTAGCCGGCGGAAGGCCAGAGGCCGCTGCGGTTGTTTTTTTGACGGGATGGAGAAGGGATGTTTCCAGACATGGAAGAAATGTTAGAGAAAACGATAATCCTGGATGACATCAGAATCTCATTTCGAGAAGGGGGGAGAGGTCAGCCGGTGGTCCTAGTCCACGGCTGGACCGGATCGTCGTATGACTGGAACAAGTTGATGCCTATTCTCGCGGCGAGGCACCGCGTCATCGCCTATGACCAGACCGGCTTCGGCAAGTCCGACAAGCCCCTGATGCCCTACCGATTGGAGACCTTCACCGGCCTCCTCGGCCGCCTCGCCGACGCGCTGGGACTCGGCCCTTTCCACCTCGTCGGCAACTCCATGGGCGGCCATATCGCGGCGGCGTTCGCGCTCCAGCACCCGGAGCGCGTGCGCTCGCTGGCGCTGCTCGACGCGGCGGGCGTTTCCGAGGGCGCACCGTGGGTGTTCAACGCCGGCCGTTTTCCCCGCGCCCTGGCCGCGCTCCTGCGCATAACGCCCCTTCCGCTCTACGGCTATTATTATCGGAGAAGCGGGCCTTACTACGATTCCTCATTCCTCACCGCCAGGGACGTGCTCGGCCATTACCACAGCTATGGCAACCGGGCCGGCGCATACGCCGCGGCCCAGTGCATGCGCCACATCATCTACGAGCCCGCGGCCCAGCTCGACCAGCGGCTAAAAGAGATGCGCGTGCCCACGCTGATCGTCTGGGGCCATAAGGACCCGCTCCTGGGGAAGCACATGAGCAGCGTGTTCCTGCGCGAGATTCCCGGCGCGCGGCGCGTGTTTATCGAGAACTGCGGCCACTGCCCGCAGGAGGAAAAGCCCGGGGAGCTCCGGGACATACTCGAAGAGTTCTGGAAGGAATTGCCCGCGAAAAAATAGACGCCGCGTCAGGGACTGCACAGCTTACACGGCTTCCGTCCCTTGGCCATGGCCTCTTCCCGGGTCTTGAACCGGACCAGGTTCTCCGGCTTGATCCGCGCCGCTTGAGGGCAAGTGCGGAGATGGAACACCTTGGACGACCGGGAGGCGCAATACTTTTCTTCTCCGGCCGCGTCCGGCGGCAAAGACGCGCCGGGAAGGGCATCATGATCGGGGGCGGCGGCCGGATGGACAGCGTCGCCGGCCGGCGGGGCCGATGGCGGAGGCGGGGCGGGACAGCGATCCTGCCCCGGGCCGCTGCAACAGGATAATAGCGCCAGGCCCGCCAGGAAACATACGATGCGCATGCTCTTCCTCATGGACATGCCACATTTCTATATCACACCTGATCGAATCTTAAAAAGTCTTAAGCTGAGTGCCTTCATGGTCAGAGCTTCAGTTTTCAGTTATTAGAGACCTGGCCGGGACCTTTAACCATCCCGATATTAACTGAAAACCGAAGCTCTGACCCTGGAAGCAGAGGCGCTCCGGGCGATACTTGACAGGGCAGAGGCGTTGTTTTAGGATTAAGCGGTTTAATGCTCGATCCCCGCACGAAGAATGGCTGACGCTGGAGGGAGTTTTTCTGGCCGGACCCGGCGGATGAAGTTGTGAAGCGGTAATGTTTGCCGGCCCGGCATTTCCAGGAGGACCATGGCGCGAGTTCTCGATATTATTAAAGGGAGACATCCGGCCCGTGGCGCCGGGGAAATATCGGGATGCAACCAACAAGATAAAAGGAGGAGAAGTTTAATGGCACCGAAGAAAGCGAAGAAGGCGAAAAAGGCGGGCAAGGTCAAGGCCAAGAAGACGGCGAAACCGGCGGCCAAGAAAGCCGTGAAGAAAGTTGCGAAGAAGGCGGCAGCGAAGAAGGCCGTAAAGAAGGCCGCCCCCAAGAAAGCGGTGGTCGCGCGCCAGCCCGCGGAGATCATCAGCGGCAGCGCGGTCGCGGCTTCGATGCGGGAGGAGATGAAGCGGGAGACCGCGGAGCTCAAGGAAAAGCACGGGGTGACGCCCGGCCTGGCGGTGATCCTGGTCGGCGAGAACCCGGCGTCGCAGGTTTACGTGGGCAGCAAGGTGAAGACGTGCCTCGAGCTCGGCATCAACTCGCTGGAGTTCAGAAAGCCGGTGGATTTTCCGGAGGCCGACCTGCTGGCTCTGATCGCGGAGCTGAACGCGGACCCGAAGGTTGACGGCATCCTGGTGCAGCTCCCGCTGCCCAAGCACATTGACGAGCAGAAGGTGCTCATCGCCATTGACCCGGGCAAGGACGTTGACGGGTTCCATCCGGTGAACGTTGGCAAGCTGATGGTCGGCAACGCCGACTTCATGCCCTGCACCCCGGCCGGCTGCATCGAGCTGTTGAAGCGCGCGGGCGTACAGACCAAGGGGGCGGAGGTCGTGGTGGTCGGCCGGTCCAATATCGTGGGCAAGCCCGTGGCCAACATGCTGATCCAGAAGGCGGAGGGAGCGAACGCCACCGTGACCATCGTGCACACCGCGACCCGCGACGTGACGTTCCACACCAGGCGCGCCGACATCCTGATCGTGGCCGCCGGCGTGCCCGAGTACATCAAGGGCAACCAGATCAAGCCGGGCGCCGTGGTCATTGACGTGGGCGTGAACCGCATCCCCAACCCCGACCCCACCTCCGAGAAAAAGACCAAGCTCGTGGGCGACGTGGAATTCGCGTCCGCCAGCAAGGTAGCCGGCAAGATCACCCCGGTCCCCGGCGGCGTCGGACCCATGACCATCACCATGCTGATGAAAAACACGATCAAGGCGGCGAAGGTGCACCATAATATTCAATGAAAAATTATGAATGATGAATGATGAAAAATCCAAGCCACGGGACATCTGCACCCGCACCTTTGCATATTCATTACGGGCAATAAAGCTCTACCAATTCCTGGAGCAAGGCAGGAACAGGGCGGGGCGGACGATCGGGAAGCAATTTTTAAGAGCCGCGACTTCGGTCGGAGCGAACGTCGAGGAAGCACAGTCCGCGGAGAGCAAGGCCGATTTCATCCATAAGTTGGCAATCGCGCAGAAGGAAGCCAGGGAAAGCCTATACTGGCTCCGGCTGCTACGAGCCTCAGAAATAGTCAGTGAGAAGCGGATCATGGCAATCACAACTGAAACAGAAGAGCTGGTCGCCATAATTTCCAAAATAATCATAAATGCCAAAAAGCGAAGAGAAAAGAACCGGACAAAAATATGAATGATGATTTCCTCGCCGCGTTGGATTTAATTTTCATAATTCATCATTCATAATTTTTAATTTCCGCCCGGCGTAGAAAATACCCGCAAAAAGCGTTATCCTGTAACCATAACGGGTGCATCCGCATCAATAACCACGGATTTTCCCATGACAGTTGACGAAGACAAAGAAGTATTGGAAAAGGTGCGGGAGATCCTCGCGTCCAACCCCGACGGCTACCGGAACCTGATCTCCATCTTGCAGGAGACGCAGGAGGCCCTGGGCTATCTGCCCCGCGCGGGCATGATCGAGATCGCCAACCACCTGGGGATCTCGCCGGCCAATGTTTACGGCGTGGCCAGCTTCTACAACCAGTTCCGGTTCAAGCCTCCGGGCAAGTGCCACATCCAGGCGTGCATGGGCACGGCGTGCCACATCAAGCAGGGCGACCTGATCCTGGACCAGTGGAAGCGGCGCCTGGAGATCGAGGAAGGGGAGCGGACGGCGGACGGGGAGTTCAGCATCGAGCGGGTGGCGTGCGTGGGCGCGTGCGCCATGGCGCCGGTGTCCATCGTGTGCAAGGAAGTGATCGGCCACATGGCGGTGACCAAGGTTGACGGCATCCTGCTCCAGAACAAGCTCCAGAAGGAACAGGAAGAGCGGGAGAAATTGAAGCATCCCCCGGCCTCAGAACATGCCGGTGACAAGGGCCAGGGCCGATGAGCGAGGGAAGCGTCAAAGGGCGCGAGGTCTTTACCGCCCTCCTCAATAAATCGCGCCAGCAATGGGAACTGCGGCGCGGCCCGGACCGGCCCTACGTGCTGGTGGGCACTGCCACCTGCGGCCGGTCGGCGGGCGCGCTCGCCGTGCGCGACGCTTTTATCGAGAGCTTCGAAGAGCTCGGGCTCACCGTGCCGGTCATGGATACCGGCTGCCACGGCCATTGCTACGCGGAGCCGATGGCGGTGGTCAAGCGGCCGGGGTATCCGGGCATGATCTACCACCACCTCACCCCCATCATCGTGCGCAATCTCACCCAGAAATTTTTTCTTGAAGAGGACCCTTACCTCGATGTTTTTTTGGGCGCGGTGGAAGACAACGAGCTCGGGCTGCCGCGGATGGCCGACCTGCCGCGCTGGGGCCGGGAAGAGCGGAGGCTGCTCGCGCGGGCGGGCGTGATTGATCCGGATAACATAGTGGATGCCATCGCCAATGGGGCCTACGCGGGGCTGGCAGCGGCGCTTGAAATGTCACCGGAGCAATGCCTGGAGTCGCTCCAGCGCTCGGGCCTGCGCGGTCTGGGCGGCGCGGGCTTCCCCATCTGGCGCAAGTGGGAGATGCTCCGGAACGCGCGGGAAACGGAGCGGTACCTGATCTGCAACGCGGACGAGGGCGACCCCGGCGCGTTCATGGACCGCGCCATCATCGAGTCGGACCCGCACGCGCTCATCGAGGGCCTGCTGATCGGCGCGCGCGTCACGGCCGCGGCGCAGGGCTTCATCTACGTGCGGGCCGAGTACCCGCTCGCGGTGCGGCGGATGCGGCGCGCGATCAAGGCGGCGCGGGAGGCGGGGCTGTTGGGCGAAGCGGTTCTGGGCACGGGCCTCAACTTCGACGTTGACGTGATGGAGGGCGCGGGCGCGTTCGTGTGCGGCGAGGAGACGGCGCTGATCGCGTCGGTGGAGGGGCGGCGGGGCATGCCGCGGGTGCGGCCGCCCTACCCCTCCGAGTCCGGCCTGTTCGAGAAACCGACCGCGGTCAACAACGTGAAGACGCTGGCGTACGTGCCGCGCATCGTGGAACGGGGACCGGAGTGGTTTTGCTCCGTGGGCACGGAGCAGAGCAAGGGCACGGCGGTGTTCGCGCTGGCGGGCAAGATCGCGAACACGGGGCTGGTGGAGGTCGCGATGGGGGCGACGCTCCGGGAGGTGATTTTCGAGATCGGCGGCGGCGTGCCGCACCACAAAAAATTCAAGGCGGTGCAGATCGGCGGGCCTTCCGGGGGGTGTCTGCCGGAGGCGATGCTGGACACGCCCATAGATTTTGACAGCCTGCGCGACGCGGGCGCGATCATGGGCTCGGGCGGGATGGTGGTGCTTGACGAGGACAACTGCCTGGTGGACACCGCGCGCTTTTTCCTGGAGTTCACGCAGCACGAGTCGTGCGGCAAGTGCACGTTCTGCCGGATCGGCACGCGGCAGATGCTCGACATCATCAAGCGGATCACGGCCGGAGAGGGGCGGATCGAGGACCTGGATCTGCTCGAGGAGATGGCGCGGGACATCAAGGCCGGGGCGCTGTGTAACCTGGGCAAGACCGCGCCCAACCCGGTGCTCACCACGCTCAAATACTTCCGCGAGGAATACCAGGAGCACATCCGGGAGCATTTTTGCCGGGCCAAGGTGTGCAAGGCCATGACCGCGTACTATATTGATCCTAAAAAGTGCGTGCGCTCGTGCGACGCCTGCGTGGGGAGCTGCCCGCCGGAGGCGATTTACGCGAACTCGAAGCGGATCAAGGTGGTTGACCAGGAGCTGTGCGTGCGGTGCAACTCCTGCATGGGCTCCTGCCCGCCGGAGTACGACGCCATCCGCAAGATTTCGCCGCTCCGGGAGGTGCCGCCTTCGGAGCCCCGGCCGGAGAAGAAGAAAGAGAATTAACAGGGATGAACAGGATATTCAGGATAAGAGTTGTAGAAGAATCAGCAAGAAAGCTGGAGGGCTAAACTCTTGGTCCCGGAGGGACGGGCGAAATCAGGATGGGAAAGATCGAGATCCAGATTGACGGCAAGACCGTGAGCGCGGAAGAGGGCGATCGGGTGCTGTGGGCGGCGCTGGACGCGGGGATTTACGTGCCGCATCTGTGCGCGGGCCGGGAGATCGCTTTTCATCCGGGGTCGTGCCGGCTGTGCTTCGTGGAGCTCGAGGGCCGGGAGGGGCCGGTGACGGCGTGCACGGAGACGGTTCGGCCGGGCATGGTGGTGCGCACGCGGAGCGAGCGGGTGGACCGGCTGGTGCGCTCCGGGTTCGCTCTGCTCATGTCCACGCACCGGCTCGACTGCGCCAAGTGCCCGGCCAACAAGAAGTGCGCGCTGCAGGAGATCGCGCGCGAACGCAAGCTCCCGCTCAAGCCCAAGGGGCTGCCGAAGATCGAGCCGGACTGGCCGGTTGACGATTCCCGTCCGGACTTCGGGCTCAACCCGAACCACTGCATCCTGTGCGGAAAGTGCGTGCACGTGTGCAACGAGATGGTGCGGAGCCGGATCCTGGATTTCATGGACCGGGGCATGAAGACGCACGTAGGCACGTTTGACGGACAGCCGCTCGCGGGGCATGATTGCGCGGGGTGCGGGGAGTGCGTGAGCGTATGTCCGGTCGGAGCATTGTATTTCAAGCAAAAGGTTTGAGGTTTGGGGTTTGAGGTTTGTGGTTGAACGAAGTGGCGGTCCTTGGAACCACAAACCACAAACTACAAACCACAAACCCTTTTTAACACATTGGAGGAAATAAAGTTGAGCCTGGTCATGGCGGTTTGCGGCAAGGGGGGCACGGGCAAGACGACGCTGTCGGCCTTGTTGATCCGGAGCCTGATGAAGAAGGGGATGAAGCCGATTTTGGCGGTTGACGCGGACCCGAACGCGAACCTGGCGCCGGCGCTGGCGATTGCGGTGGAGCAGACGGTGGGGCAGGTGTTGGAGGAGTTCCACGGCCAGAAGCTCACCATCCCGGAGGGGATGTCGAAGCAGGCGTACCTGGAGCTGCGGCTGAACCAGGCGGTGGCGGAGGCCAAGGGCATTGACCTGCTCGCGATGGGCCGGCCGGAGGGCCCGGGGTGTTACTGCTCGGCCAACTCGGTGCTGCGCGACATGCTGGAGCGGCTCACGGAGAACTACCGCTACGTGGTGCTGGACAACGAGGCGGGCATGGAACACCTCTCCCGCCGCACCGCGAACCGCATCGACGTGCTGCTGATGGTGACCGACCCTTCCATGAAAGGGATGCGCACGGTGCGCGGACTGCTCGACCTGGTGGCCGAGCTCAAACTGCCCATCGTCAAGAAATACCTGGTGGTGAGCCGCGCCGTGGACCTGGACCCCCGGCTCATGGAGATGGTGAAGGATCTCGAGGTCCCGCTCTTGGGCATGGTGCCGGAGGACCCGCAGGTCAAGGAGTTCGACCTGGAGACCCGCTCGTTCCTGGAGCTGCCCGATGATTGCGCGGCGGCCCAAGCCGCGGAGCGGATGATGGAGAAGCTGAGCGCGGAGTGGCAATAGATCGGCCTGCCCGCCTTTCAAGAAATCCCGGAAGTTACACGGATGGAACGGATGGAACGGATAACACGGATCAGAGAAGAATGTTAAGAGGTCTCAATCCGTTTAATCCGTATTGATCCGTTAGTGTAGTGTTTAATAAATTAATTGTGGTGCAGGCGTCCCGCCTGCGACTGCCCGGAATGCAGGCCAGAGGCCCGCACCACAATGTGAGACATACGGATTGAAGAGAGATGCCACGGATTCCCATTCATCTGATCCGTGAAAATCCGTTTAATCCGTCCCATCCGTGTATATTCTTTTTTGCGATTTACTCCTTTAGCGCCAGATTAAGGCGTTCTCATTAATAATTTTAATCCAGTGAAAAAGCTTCATTTTTTGCTGGACAAGGCAGTAAAAATTGTAGTATAATAAATCTTGTCTGCAACGAAGTTCGAAGATGTGCTCGCAGGAAATCCCGGAAAACCTGATGCTGACGGGGCGCAGAGGCTTCACGACCGAGCGCCCGGTTCGTCACGACAATTAGAGTGTGCTTAAGAGATTGGAGAAATTCTAATTCAAGTCAGCGCTGTCCAAAATAAACGGACCGGAGAACCGCCAAGACGCCAAGAGCGCCAAGGATTATTTTTAAAC
>DATKZS010000092.1:0-5940 GCA_035527835.1 bacterium | reverse complement strand
CATTACTCATGATCAGTGGTCCTCCTTTTCAATTAATTTTGTAAATGAGCTGATGCTAACCCATCACGCTCGGTGAGGCCACTGACCTATTTATTCATGATGGCTTGGCGGTTTTCTTACGGCCTATTTTGGACAAGAGTGGTATTAACTATAAGACCCTGCACCAGGGATAAAAAAGGAAACACGATGGCGGGAAAAGGCGACAGGAACATGATGGATGAGCTGATACAGGCGGAGCCGGGGCAGGAAGCGTGGGCCGCATTGGTAAAGGATCTTCCCCGCGCTTTTGCGCGCCTGGATTTCGAGGACCAGGTCAAGGCCGCGGAGCGGCTCGCCGGGCTCGCGGGAAATGACCAGGCCCAGGAGCTGATCGGGAAGCTGTACGGCCAGGAAGGCGCCGGCCTGCCCGCGCTCATCATCCTGGGCAAGGCCCTGAATGGTACTGATAAGCCGGGTCCCGAGCTGATCGCGGAGATGGAGAAGTGGGCCGCGGCGTGCGAGGGCGAGGAGAGCGAGTGCGGCCCTACCGAGTTCTTCAGCCTGCCCGGGAACGTGCGGCGCGCGGTGGCCGACCACCTCGCGCTCTGGCTCAAGGCCGACATGCTCTCGGCGCTGAAAGACGCGGCCCCGACCAAGGACCAGCAGAAGATGCTGGCCAAGGCCCTGCACCGGGCCCGGAGCGCGGGCGCGAGCGTCAGTCCGGAGGCCGCGGCCACCTTTCACCTGGCCGAGCGCGACGAGTACATTGACGAGGCCTACATGTCGCCGCCGGACGCCACCGGCACCTGCTTCTTTTATCTGTACCGCACCGTCTTCGGCAAGAACACCTTTTACGTGGTCCTGGCCAACGACCTCGCCGGCGTGCTCAAGCTCGAGGCCTACCAGGTGCCGTTGCCCAAGTTCCGCAAAATCCTGGAGTCCACCAAAAACAATCCGCTCGCGGTGGTGGCCAAGGTCGAGCCCGGCTTCGCGCGGTTCATGATCAAGAAGTCCGAGGAGTCCGGCCGGCGGCTCGGCAAGCCGCAGAGCGAGGACTACCTGGGCAACCGCAGGGCCATCGGCGTGGCGGACGCGCCCGACCAGCCGCACCCGCTGTGGAACAAGCTCGACCCCGACGCGCTCAAAACCGAAAAGGGCCTGGTCTTCAAGAGCGGCGAGCTGATCGGCCTCCGCCTGTTCGAGGACTGGATGCTGGCGCCGCTGGAGGAAGGGAAATTCATCGCCGAGCTCGCCGAGAAGCAGGCCTCCGTGCTCCAGCTCTCGGAGCACCAGAAGCGCGAGCAGGAAGACGCCATGTATGAGCGGGAGGCGAAAAGGGCCATCGAGCAGGATGGACGCGACGCCTGGCGCGGCCGCCTTACAAACTGCGCCTACGTCTTCTCGCTGCTGGGCGAGGATGACAACGCGCGCATCTGCGCCGCCATTGCCCTCACCGTCGCGGACCCGGCCGCGCCCGTCCCTCCCTTCTTCACCGCGCTCCTCCGCCGCACCGTGGCCCGCCTCACCGGCAAGGAAGACGACAAGAAAGGCCCGGGCCAGGACCGGGGAGGACTGGTGATAGTTTAAAGACGCCTGGTTTTTCCCGGCGCAATAAAAAATGGAGAAGATCATGGACATTCTGATGGTGGTCCCGGAGATGGTGCCTTATGCGAAGACGGGCGGGCTCGCGGACGTGGCGGGGGCGCTGCCGCCGGCGCTGGCGAATGGCAAGGACAAGGTGTCCGCGATCATGCCGTGCTACCGGGGCATCGAGAAAAAGTTCAAGCCGGCGGCCACCGGCGTGACCGTCACCGTGCCCATCCTGGAAGGCGACCGTCTCATCGCCAAGAAGGCCCAAGTCCTGAGCGCGGCCCTCGCCAACCGCGTCACCGTCTATTTCGTCAAGATGGACGAGTACTTCGACCGGGAGGCGTTGTACACTCCGCCCGGGGGCGACTACCCCGACAACTGCGCCCGCTTCACCTTCTTCTGCCGCGCCGCGCTCGAATTCATGAAGGCCAAAAAGTGGCGGCCCGACGTGGTCCATTGCCACGACTGGCAGGCCGCCCTCGTCCCCATCTACCTGAAGACCGTGTACAAGGACGACCCGGCCCTCGCCGGCATCCACTCCGTCTTCACTATCCACAACCTCGGATACCAGGGCATCTTCTGGCACTGGGACATGAAGCTGATCGGACTGCCGTGGGAATACTTCAACGTTAACTGCCTCGAATATTTCGGCAGGATCAACCTCTTGAAGGGCGCGCTGGTGTTCGCCGACAAGATCACCACCGTGAGCCGGGGCTATGCCCGGGAGATCCAGGGCCCGGAGCTGGGCTACGGCCTCGACGGCGTGCTCAAGAGCCGGTCCGCGGACCTCGCCGGCATCGTGAACGGGATTGACTACCAGGTCTGGGACCCCGCGATTGACCCGGCGCTCCCGGCCCGCTACTCGGTCAAGGACCTCTCCGGAAAGGCTTTAGCCAAGGCCGGGCTCCAGCGCGAGTTCAAGCTCCCGGAAAAACCGGCCGTCCCCATCATCGCCTCCATCTCCCGGCTCACCGACCAGAAGGGGTTCGACCTCATCGCCTCCATCCTCGACGACATGATGAAACAGGACATGCAATTCGTGCTCCTCGGCACCGGCGAGAAAATGTATCAGGAGATCTTCGAGAACGCGGGCGTGAAATACGCGGGCAAGGCGGGGGTCAAGATCGCGTTCAACGACGCGCTGGCGCACCGCATCGAGGCCGGGGCCGACATGTTCCTCATGCCCTCCATGTATGAGCCGTGCGGATTGAACCAGCTCATCAGCTTGAAGTACGGGACCGTGCCCGTGGTCCGCGCCACCGGCGGCCTGGATGACACCATCGCATCGTGGGACCCGGCCACCAAAACCGGCAACGGCTTCAAGTTCCACGACTACACGGCCGAGGCATTGGGGAAGACGCTTAAGGAAGCGCTTTTTGCCTATCGCCGCCCTGATGAATGGAAAAAGATCGTGCGCAACGGCATGATGGAGGACCACTCATGGAAGGCCTCCGCCCGGGAGTACCGGAGCGTGTATAATAGTATCGTGGCCAAGGGGTGAGACAGTTCCATTCCAACCGATCACAAAGGCGGCCCGGATGCGTAAACCAACGCTCGCGCTGATCGCGTCACTGCTCCTCGCGGGCCTCGCCCTGGCGCGGCCGGCCGTCGCTCAGGCGCCTGACCATCCATCCGGCGTGGCCGTTGCTCCACCCGTTGAAATGCCCTCGCCGCAGGAGTACCCGGACCCCGTCGGCGAAAAACTCATGGAGCTCGAGAACTACGGCGAGGCCGCCGAGCATTACCGCGGCGCGCTCAAGAAAGACCCGGACAACGCCCCGGCCTGCGCCGGTCTCGGCGCCGCGCTCTGCCAGGGCGGAAAGCCCAAGGAGGCGCTGGAGGAGCTGGGCAAGTGCATCAAAAAGATGCCCGGCAAGTCCGGCCTCTATGCCGCACGCGGCCTCTGCTTTTTTCTCGGCGGCGAAAATTTTTCGGCCCAGGCCGAAGATGACTATAAAAAAGCGCTGGAGTTGGACCCGAAAAACGCGGTGGCCAGAAACGAGCTCGGCCTGCTCTTTCAAAGGATGGGCAGGCACGACCTGGCCATACCCGAGTTCCAGGCCGCCATCGCCGCCGACCCCGACCTCTTCGTGGCCTACAACAACCTGGGAGCCTCGCTCATCGCCACCCGCCGCTTCGATGAAGCCATCAAGGTCCTGCAGCAGGGCATCGCCCGAAAGCCCCCGCACAAGGGCTTCTTCCTCTACCAGAACCTGGGCATCGCCTTCTTGTACGCGGGCAAGCTGCCGCAAGCCGAGGCCGCTTTCCTCCTCGAAATCGCGCTCAATCCCGAGCACCTCGACGGATACGTGAACCTCGGCAACATCTACCTCATCACCGGACGCTACGACGACGCCGTCTTCGAGTTCTACCGCGTCCTCGTCTCCGACCCCGACAACCGCCAGGCCCTCATCAACATCGGAATCGCATACGTCAAGTCCGGAAACGCCATGAACGGCGGAAGATACCTCAAAAAAGCCGTCGAGCTATACCCCGACTCCGCCCTCGCCCACCACTACCTCGGCCTCGCCTACCAATCACTCGGCGACCAGGACCGCGCCGCCGAAGAACAAGCCAAAGCCAAAAAACAGGGCTACAACCCCGACGCCTCCACCTGGCCCCTGAAGCCGCCGGGACCTTGAATGGATGAAAAATTGTGGTGCGGGCCTCTGGCCTGCGCCGAAGCAGGCGGGACGCCTGCACCACAATGATCAGCCATCATGTCGCAATCAGCCTAAACGGAAAGCCTGATCGAATAGAGGGATGATAATTGACAACTTATATCATGTGTTGTTACACTTTGTTAACAAGGTGAGATAATGGGTCGAAAGCTTAACAAAAGGAAAGAGGAACGTCACATTTATGATGAGGTCACGGCAATAACCGTGCAAGGCTTCAAGTCCATATGCCATTCCACCAAAATGGAGGTTCGTCCTCTCACGATTCTCGCGGGCGCCAATAGTTCAGGCAAATCAAGCATCATGCAGCCTCTATTATTACTGAAGCAGACCTTGCATTCTCCAACCGATCCAGGAGCCTTAAGAATTCTGGAACCAAATGTGAAATTTACATCAGCGGACCAAATTCTATCGAGATTATCCGGCGGAAAGCACGTTGACCGATTCATCATAAGGATAGAGGTTAGGAATATCAGCAAAAAGGTGGAATCCATTTCCTTGACCTTTAGAAAAAATCAGAAAAAAAATTTTGACATAGCAGAAATGACGTTGATCGCTCTAGATGTTCCATTGACTTTGAGGCCTGAAATGACCGAACCAGAACTTAGTTCGTTACTCACGGATGGAACTTCCATAGCTCTCTCACAATTACATGAATTGGAGAGAAAGAGAGGCGAGAGTGCTGTATCAAGTGGATGGGAGATGGAGCGTGATTACTGCTTTTTAAAGCCAACCTATTATTGCTCCTGGGAGTCCAGCGATAAAACAGAACTCATATCACTCTATGGGGCGAATGATTATAAAGAACTTATAAGCGATATAATTCATGTGCCCGGCCTACGAGGTAATCCGGAAAGGTCCTATGAAGCACTATCGGTCCAATCCAACTTCCCCGGCACTTTCGAAAATTATGTCGCCAGCATAATTGTAGATTGGCAGGAGGCAAACGATGACCGCCTTACAGACCTTTATAAGAACCTTTCCAGCTTGGGATTAGCCGCCAGAATTGACGCCAAACGAATCAGCGGCGCCCAGATTGAACTTAATATTGGAAGATTGCCTTCAAATGCTTCTAGTGACTTCGTTAATATCGCTGATGTCGGGTTTGGCGTCTCTCAAGTCTTGCCGGTGATAATGGCCCTTTTGGTTGCTGATCCGGGTCAATTAGTATACATCGAACAGCCGGAGCTGCATTTGCATCCCAACGCCCAAGTCGCGCTGGCAAAAATCCTGGCCGATGCAGCGAAGCGCGGCGTGAGAGTTGTCGCTGAAACCCATAGCTCTCTCTTATTGCTGGCCATACAGACCTTGGTCGCGCAAAAGAAGATATCTCCCGACCTTGTCAAACTGCACTGGTTTGAGCGGGGGAAGGACGGCATCACCAAGATAACATCCAGCGACTTGGATGAAGCCGGCTCTTTCGAGGAAGATTGGCCAATGGATTTTGACGATGTATCTCTGAATGCTTCGGATGAATACCTGACCGCGGCCGGGAAAGTGCTGTTGAAGAAAGCCAAGTGATGTCGAAGCGTCTTGTCATTGATACCTCGATCATGCAATCCGCCGGCAATGCCGCTGATCCCACTTCCGAGAATTGCCGTGAATTTCTGATCAGGGTCAGGGAAATCTGCCACCGCCTGGTCCTGACCGACGACATCATGAATGAATGGAAGCGGCACCGCTCCAATTTCAG
>DATKZS010000091.1:0-8617 GCA_035527835.1 bacterium | reverse complement strand
AGTCCACATATAGTCCGGTATCCGTCTCCACCACGTCAGGCAGGCCGTCGGAGTCGGTGTCAGCATCCGGCAGGTTAGGGTCAGTGCCGAAGTAATTGACCTCGTTGCCGTCGCTTAAATTATCGCCGTCCGAGTCCGGGTCATTGGGATCAGTCAACCAGGTATTGACCTCGTCCCCGTCGGAGAGGCCGTCGTCGTCGGAGTCGGGATCGGCCGGATCGGTGTAGGAAAAGCCGAGTTCCTGCGCGTCGCTCAGCCCGTCGCCGTCAAAGTCGCTGGTGAAATCGCAGACGTCGCCACTGGGTCTGGTGGAGTAGAAGGCCGCGGAGTCCACGAAGGCCGTATTGCCCGGGAGCACGTCCCAGCCGATGCCGTAGATGGCTTTGCCGTTGTCGCAGGAGAGGGCGCCCTGGATGTCAAGCATGATCGGGAGCCACTGGCCCACGGGCAGGTTGTAATCGCGGCCGTTGAAGGCCCAGGCCTCTCCTTCCCAGGTCCCGTTGCCGGAGAAGCCCCACTTGTGGTCCCAGCCCTCGCCGTCGCCGCAGTTCATCTGCAGGGCCAGGTCCGCGGTGGGGGAGGTGAGGTAGATCCAGAAGCGGAGGTATCGCTGGGGCCCGCTCTGGCCGAGGTCGGGCGCGATTTCCGTGATGAGATTATTGCCGATGATCTTCATCGCGGTGTCGCCGTCGTGTACGGTGCTTCCCGTTTCCAGGGGCGGGGTAGCCCAGCTATGGATGGCCAGGGAATCGTCATACAGGACCAGGGTCCCGGCCTGGGTGCTCCATTCCAGGTCCTCCTGCAGGAGGTTCAAGACGCCTACGCAGTTGTCGTTGCGGTCGGAGACGCCGTCGCCGTCCGCATCTTGCGCGCATAATAGGGAAGGGAAAAACAAGGCCGGAAGAACCACAAGCCAAACCGCCACCAGAAGCTTCGCCCTTTTCATCTGCTCCCTCCTTGGGATAGAAATGTCCACCTTTTGCAACCGGTCAAGGGATCGAGGCGAATAGGGCATCAAATTGCGCTTCTCTGCCCCTGATCTTGGCGCGCATTATAGCAGAGCCGCATTGCAAGTCAATAATAATTATAATACCTCAGCCCCTTGCAAACCACACGGTTTTCGGGTTAAACTATGTACTATCGACTGGACCTGTTGCGGACGCGGAAAAGCGGAACAAGCGGATGCGGATGATGATGCGCGAAAGGATTGTTGCTCTCCTGATCCTTGTGGCCCTTATTACGGTGCCATGGACAAGACCCGCCCGCGCCGAGCCCTCCCGTTGCGAAGCATCCTACAAAGCCGCCGCTGATCAATATTACGCGCTGACCAGGCAAGGCCCGCTTTCCGCAAAGCAGAGCCGCGCGCTGATGGCTGAGTTCCAGGCGGTCGCCGATCGGTTCGCGGGCTGCCACAAGGCGGACGACGCTCTGTTCATGGTGGGCGTGCTCGGAATGCAGGCCTTCAAGGCGGCCTTTGATCCCGCTGACCTTGACCGCGCGCTCATCGCTTATGAGCGGCTCGGCCGCGACCATCCCGAGAGCACCCTGGCCGACGACGCGCAATACTATTGCGGCGAGATCCACCTCATCAAGGGCGAGCGCGGCCCGGCAATCCAGTCCTTCCAGAAGGCCGCCGGGTTCAGGAGCGGCGACATGGCGCAAAAGGCCCGACAGCGCCTCTCCGACCTCGCCCAAAACCCCGACCTCGGCGCCGTGCCCGCGCCCGCCCTGGCTGCCAAAAATGCCGGCGCGGAAGAGAAAAATGAGGAAGTGAAAGGTCAGCCCACTCCCGGAGCGCCGGTCCCGGTCATGGACCTGCAAGCAGGCGAGATCGCGGCCCCCGCCCCGGCCCCCGCGCCCGTCCCGGAAAACCCCGCCATCATTGAAGAGGATGTGCCGCCATCGAACCTGGGAGGCGGCCTCCGGCCGGCGACCCCTCTCCTCGATGCCGCACCCGTTGCAGGCGATCCAGAGGGGGCGCGGGTGCCCCCACCCGCGTCTCCGCCCGCCCCGTCCGCGCCCGTGGCCCATCTCCTCGACCTGCGCTACTGGTCCAACCAGGACTACACCCGCGTGGTGGTCGAGCTGGACCGCGAGGTCCCCTACGATCCGCCGCACCTGTTGAAGCCCGACCCCGAGCTCGGCACCCCGCCCCGCCTCTATATTGATTTCCAGGGCGCCGTGATCGCGAGCTCGATGAAGCAGGGCACGCCCGAGCCCGGCTGCTACACCCTGCCCATCGGCGACGGCCTGCTCAAAAAGGCCCGCGCCGGACAGTACGAGCCCTTCGTGACCCGCGTCGTCCTCGACATCGAGCGCATTGACCACTTCAACGCCTTCCCCATGGCCGGCGACAACTTCCGCTACGTCATTGACGTGTACGGCGAGCCGGGGAAAGGAGAAGCGAGGGGCGGGGAGCGAGGAGCGAGGGAAGAAGCTAAAAAGACGACGAAGCCGGGAACGGACCAGATCGCGAAAAAGCCGGCGCTCCAGGCCGGGAAGAAAAAGACCCTGGTGGTGATTGACGCGGGCCACGGCGGGCGCGATCCCGGGGCCGTGGGTCCGTCGGGGCTGAAGGAGAAGGACATCACGCTGGCCATTGCGCACAAGGTGAAGCGCGAGCTGGAGCGGCGCCGGCCGGACCTCCAGGTCGTGCTCACCAGGAAGGACGACCGCTACCTCACTCTGGTCGAGCGCACCGCCATGGCCAATACCATGAACGCCGACCTCTTCGTCTCCATCCATTGCAACGCTTCCACCAACCGCGACGCCAACGGCGCGGAGACCTATTACCTGGACAACACCACGGACCACGCCTCGCTGCGGCTCGCGGCCAAGGAGAACTTCGCCCGGGAAGAGGAGATGGCCGACACCCGCGACGTGACCAACAAAATCCTGGCCGACCTCATCACCGCCAGCAAGGTGGAGGACTCGGTGCCGCTGGCCCGCACCCTGCAAAGGTCCCTGGTCAAGGAGTTGAACAAGGGTTACGGCGTCGCCGACCATGGCGTGAAAAAAGCCCCGTTCTGGGTCCTTACCGGCGCCACCATGCCCTGCGCCCTGGTCGAAGTCTCCTTCATCAGCAACAAAAAAGAGGAAAAGCGCCTCCGCTCCTCCGACTACCAGCAGGCCGCCGCCTCCTCCATCGCCTCCGGCATCATCTCCTACCTCGACTCCTATCCCCAACTCACCCTGGCCCACGAATAACCGCCCCCCGATGCTAACGGCGCCGCCCTGTCCCTCGGGGCCTGCGGAAGGGGGCGCGGGTGCCCTCACCCGCGCTTACACCATGTCCCTACCCCCCCGAATATTTTTAAGAATTTGCTTGACTTTTGCTTCCGGATTGTCTAGGCTGTTATTAACGATTGTATCAGCCAGGCATTCGCCGCAGCCCTGCGAAAGGAGCGAGCCATGAGGTTTTTCACTGTCAACCAGGCAAGGTCTTCAGCTTCCCGGCTCCGCATTTTATCCAGGATTTCCATCCTGCTCCTGGTTCTGCTTTTCCTTCCCGCCCTCGCCCTCTCCGCCGACCCCATCGCCTTCGACCCGGCGCAGAGCTATACCATCGGCGCCACGCCTTACCGCATGGCTCATGGAGACTTTAACAAGGATGGGTGGGAGGACATCGTGGTCGCACGCGACAATACATACTATTCCATCCTTACAAACCTGGGAAACGGGACGTTCTCGGCCGCAAGCTATAACTGGTCGGGGGCACGGTTCCGTGATGTGACGATATTATATCTGGCTGGAGATACGGTTGCGGACCTGGCTTTTTCCAATCGCGGGAGTGGCAGCTCCGGCTATGTCCGATTGCTTCGGGGGAACGGTAACGGCACCTTCAACAGCGTCGGCAATATTTCCTGCGGCACCTATCCGGAGGGGATCGTTTCCGGGGACTTTAATAAGGATGGCCTGGCCGACGTAGCGGTATGCCGGGGCGATAATGCTTTTGGAGTACTGCTCGGAAATGCAGGTGGCACCTTGAACGCGGTCGTGGCCTACGATGCGGGCGGGAAATGCATGGAGTTGGATGCGGGGCTGATGGACGGAGACACTGATCTTGACCTAGTCGTGGCCAATTATACGAGCAACACCGTTTCGGTGATTCCGGGCGATGGCGCGGGCGGGTTTGGCGCGGCCCGGGTCATCAGCGCGGGCTCATCCAATAATGACGTGGCGCTGGGAGACGTTAACGGCGACGGCAAGTTGGACGCGGTCCTGGCCGAGGCCTCCGGCCAGCATAATATGGTGGTGCTGCTGGGCGATGGCTTGGGCGGGATGACTCCGTTCAAGGGTATCGTGGTGGGGTACAAACCATTCCAGGTCCGCCTCGCTGACTTAAACGGCGACGGCCTTCTCGATATCTCGACCGCCAACAGCATTTACAGCACGGGGCCGGGGCTGTCCATCGCCCTGGGCCAAGGCCATGGCCAGTTCACCAGCGCCTTTGCTTTTTTCGCCGACCAGAAAGGCTCCGGCCTTGCCATCGCCGATTTCGACCACTCCGGCCTCCCTGACGTTGCCACCACGGATGGCATTGATACGGTCAGGATCCTGCTCAGCTCCGATGTGGACGCGGACAATGACGTGCTTTCTGATACGGACGAAGTCAGTTACGGCACTAACCCCGCCAACCCCGACAGCGACGGCGACGGCATGCCCGATGGGTTCGAGATAGACAAGGGCTGTCTTGACCCGCTGGTTGATGACGGTTCGATTGATTCCGACTCAGATACACTCTCCAACCTGTGGGAGTATCAGAACGGGTTGGACCCGTGCCTGGCCGACAGCGACGGCGACGGCATGCCCGACACCTGGGAGCTTGGACATCCCTGCATGGGACCAGGCCTGAGCGACGGCACGGACGATTACGATTCCGACGTGTTGAACAATTACGACGAGTTCGGCGCCGGCACCAACCCGTGCGATCCCGACTCCGACTCCGACGGCATGGACGATTATTGGGAGCTGGTATGGGGCTTTGATCCCCTGGTTGATGACGGCGGCCTCGACGCGGACGGCGACGGGCTCACCAACGCGGAAGAGTTCCAGAACGGATGCTCGCCGCTGGACCCGGATTCGGACGCCGACGGGCTTGATGATTACGACGAGGTCATGGTCTATTTCACCGATCCTTATGACCAGGACAGCGACGACGACGGCGTGACCGACGGCGACGAGGTTAACGTATATGGCTCGAATCCGCTGAGCCAGGACTCGGACGGGGGCGGAGAGCCGGACGGCTCCGAGGTGAAGTGGGGCCGCGATCCCATGAACCCGGCGGATGACGCGCATTCATTGACCATAGGAGATCCTGATGAATATGAAAGTTTGCTTCTCGAAGCCGATATTGATAATATGCGGGAGCAGGTGATTTACCCGGCGGCGGAAATCGGCGCGGCCGGAAACATATATTCCCTTGCCGTCAACGTCAGGACCCCTCCCTATGTCGTTATTAATAATTTCACGATCCGGATGAAACATACGCCTTACCTGGAATACACCGACGTGGCGCCGGGCAACATCGAGTGGGAAGGTTCGGGATGGGAGGTGAATTACCAGAATGATATCCTGGTTGAACAAGCGGGCTGGTTCGTTTTCGATTTCGATCAGCCCTTCTACTATAACGGGACTGACAGCCTGATGGTTGATTTCAGTTTCCATGATTCCACTATTTCGGAATATTCATGGGGATACGTCTGGTGTGACGATCACTATCCGTCCATCCGTTCAATTTTTCAATGGGCTATCGGAGACTCCTATGGCAACCCCCTGGACTGGTCCGGGCCAGTTCCGGAACCTTCGATCAATTTTTGTTCTCCCAACATTCAACTTCTTTTCGATTCGGACCAAGACGGCGACGGCCTTTACGGCTACCAGGAGACCGCCCTCGGTACGGACCCGGACAACCCCGACACCGACGGCGACGGCCTGGGCGACGGCTGGGAGTACGAGCACGCGGCCTGCGGCCTGAATCCGCTCGCCGGCGATTCAATGTCCGATCCCGACGGTGACGGCCTGACCAATACCCAGGAACTGGCGCTCGATACCGACCCCTGTCTTGTTGACACCGATGATGACGGGCTTCATGACGGGTATGAGATCAATGTCTCCCTGACCGATCCCTTGAAGCCGGACAGCGACGGCGACGGGCTCGGGGACGGCTTCGAGCGGGGAGTAGTGGCCGGGCCCGGGCCCGACAATACGCTCGACTCCACGCCCGCGGCCGGCGACTCGGTCCATGACCTGGCCATCTGGCTGGGGACCGATATGCTCCCCGGCACCACCGCGGCGGCAGGCGACGTCCAGGTCATACCCCGCTTCCCGCCCTTCCCGCGCCTCTTCCTCACCGACCCCAACGACCCCGATTCCGACGGCGACGGCATCAACGACAGTCCCGAGGTCAACTGGGGCGCGAACCCGCTCGACGACACTATCGTCCCGGACCTGCTCATCCCGCTGGATAGCGGCAACCTGATCGTGAGCGGCGCCGAGGAGGGCTACGACGGGCCCATGCTGGCCTGCGCCGGCTCCGAGTTCGGCCTGGCCTGGCTGGATTTCAGGGACGAGCCCGGTTGCTTGCACGGCGACACGGAATGGACCTGTGAAGGGGAGCTTTATTTCGCCCGCATCGGCCAAGACGGCCATAAGATCGGCGGCGACATGAGGGTGACCTTTGACACTTATTGGGACCGCTGGCCTTCATTGATATGGGCGGACAGCGTTTACGGTCTGGCCTGGTCAGGGTCCCATGTTCCCCAGGATATATATTTCACCAGACTCTCCGCGCAAGGCCAAAATATCGGTCCTGGCGCTAATGTCTCAGGCTCAGGCGCGGGAGGCATACTAGGGGATATCACCTGGTCGGGATCGGAGTTCGGACTGACCTGGAATTTGAGCCCCAACTTCTACAACAATAATATTTTTTTCGCCCGTCTCTCCAGCCAGGGCCAGAGGATTGGACCCAGCGTGCGCATCACGAGCGGCACTTCCTGCCGATACAGCGATTCGCGCCTGGCCTGGAACGGAAACGGGTATGGGCTGATTCATCGCAATTGCGGCGGCCCGCCATTGGTATCTGACATCTATCTGGAAACATTGGCCGCGAACGGGTTCTTGAATAAATCATTTTATCCTGCTGCTTCAAGCGATGGTTTCGCTGGTTTCGGGGATCTCGTCTGGAACGGCTCGGAATATATGGCGGCCTGGTACACCTCGACCGGATCGAGCCCTGACTGGGACGTGAACATTTATTTATCACGCATCTCTTCACCAGACCATGCTTCATCCGGTGTGATTGACGTCAACAATGCCTCCAATACGAGCCTCTATCCGGTCCTGGCCTGGGCCGGTTATTATTATGGGTTCTCTTGGATGGACGATGTCGCTGATCCCGGTGATCCCAGGGATATTTATTTCAACTTGCTCTCTCCCACGGGAGATAAAATGGCCGCGGACCTCCGTCTCACCGACAACCCGAGCAACAGCATCTATCCGTCAATCTGCTGGAACGGTTCCGAGTTCGGCCTGTCCTGGGCCGAGGACTATAACAATGATGTGAACGGGGTCTGGTATGATGTCTATTTCGCCCGCATCGGCCGCGACGCCGACGGCGACGGGATGACGGACACCAAGGAGACCGGGTCGTGCACGGAGCCGCTGAATTATGACACGGACAACGACGGCATCCGGGACGGATTGGAGGACGACGATGGTGACGGACTCATCAACCAGGACGATCCCGGCCACTGCAACCCCGACACCGACGCTGACGGCCTCACCGACGGCGACGAGGTCATGACCTACGGCACTGACCCGCTCCTCCCCGACACCGACGGCGACGGCCTCACGGACGGGGACGAGGTCCTGGCCTATGGCACTGATCCGCTGCTACCTGACACCGATTCCGACGGCCTTGACGACGGGGCCGAAATCCTGACCCACGGCACCGATCCCAACAACCCCGACACCGACGGCGACGGGCTGAGTGACGGCGATGAGGTTACCACGCATTTTACCGATCCGCTGAGCTGGGACAGTGATGGGGACTATATCCCGGATAATTACGAGGTGGAGCATATGAGCGGGGCCACGCCTTTGGACCCGCTCGACCCGGCGGACGGCGCCACCAACTTCGAGACGCTCGTCGGGAGGGACAACAACTTTAACTTCCACGAGTACTGGAACCAGACCGACCCCTGGAGCTTTGACCCGAGCCCCAACCTTGCCGCCTTCCCGGACACCCCGGGCTGCTACTACTGGGGCGAGGGCGACGGTGACGGCTACGTGCTGGGTTCCGACCAAGCCGTCCTCCAGAGCCAGGTCCTGTCATTAACCCAGAGCTACGACAAGGTCCTCCCGCGCGGCATCCCCGACGTGCAGGACCTCGACGCCGACGGCTACATCCTGGGCAGCGACCTGGTCACCATCCGGGGCTTCATCCTGAGCATGCCGGTGGGCACGGTCAACAGCAGGGCCGCCGATCTGGAAAAGGTTTACGAGCCGCTCACGGACGTGCTGGTGGGAAGCACCACTCACGTTACGGTCCGGGTGCGCAACTCCAACCTCATCAACGTGCTGTACCAGGGCGGCTTCTCCGTGGTCTTCTCCATTG
>DATKZS010000090.1:0-10578 GCA_035527835.1 bacterium | reverse complement strand
TAACGGGGTAGGGGAGACCCCGAAGAACGGCGAAGGCGATGTCCGCCAAGTTTCCAGGCGATGGTATTTGAGGCCTACTATACTGGTTATCGTCGGCGGCCTCACTATAGCTTTATTCCTTCTTCGTGACCATATACAGGGTTTGGCTAGCCTAGGCTACCTGGGTGCCTTTGTGGCCACCCTGGCATCTTCTGCCACTATCATAGTGCCCATACCAGGGATTGCGGTAGTATTCGTCCTCGGTAATATCTGGAACCCGCTAGCTATTGGGCTGGTGTCGGGGCTGGGATCAGGGCTGGGCGAGCTCACCGGGTACGCCGCTGGATATAGCGGACATGAGCTTTTCCAGGGAAACAAGCTTTACTCGCGCATCGCAGGCTGGGTGGAGCGACGGGCGGCGGTGTTAATCTTCATCTTCGCTTTTGTACCCAATCCCGTTTTCGACTTGGTGGGGCTCGCGGCGGGAGCCCTGCGTTACCCAGTGGCTAAGTTTCTTTTCTTCTGTCTCTTGGGCAAGACAGCACGGTGTATCCTCGTTGCGTATGCCGGCCGGTGGGGGCTGGAATGGGTGAGAAGCTGGTTTGGCGGCTAGCTACTCGTCCGATTGACTATCCCGTAAAAGGACTTAAGCGACCATAGGCGCCATCTAAAAACAGAAATATCATTTTTAAGCAAGGAACGCAACGGGTTATGAGACAATGCCAAAAGGCTAAGGGGAATAGTGGCCGTCCAGTAACCTCTTCAAGGGGGCATAACCGATACCAAGCTCCTTAGCTGCCTGCCGCCTTGATATATCCCCCTCCCTGAGGCGCTCCAAAATAGTTATGGAGCAGGTGTGGAAGTCCTGCCTATCGGTAAGGTGGCTCAGAAGGCGCTTTGGCAGTACATTACTTTGGTTAGGCCATCGCCTATGGCGGGTGATTGTGATAATCTTTTTCTCGCCAGTTGCGGGTGCCCCATCACCGTCAATACAATCAAGCTACTCTGTTCGAGGCTGGCCAGGGTCTCGGGTGTTAGGCGGTTACACGCTCACCTTTGTAGGCATACCTTCGCCATAAACTATCTGCTAAATGGTGGTGATATATTTTCGCTCCAGGAGATATTGGGGCATACCACACTGGAAATGGGACGCCATTACCTTCACTTCACAACATCCCAGGTCACCGCGCTTCATCATAAATATTCTCCTATGGATAAGTTATATGATGAAGAGGCCAAGGTCGGCATTAAATCAAGCTTGAACCCTGGCTTTGAAAAATAGAAGGGGAAATATCTCCAGCGATCATTTATTAGATAAAACGAATCCCTTTGGTTTTATAACCAAAGGGATTCGAAATTCATGTGACCAATTTGTGCCCAAGTGGGTGAAAAATCAAACGTGGGCGATGGAGGTCTCGAACCTCCGACACCCTGATTAAAAGTTAGCGGCTTGTATTTCTTTTATCAGGGGTTAATTTCGAAGCTATTTCTGCAAAAACCACCCCAATTCTTTTACCGAATCAGGGTATCACCTTTTATACTGCTTGCTGGCCGATTACTTGCCTGCATTATAGCATACTTGCATAATAGGCAAGTACACGCAAATCAGCGACCCCGATGGGGGCCGGGGCCGTATCTTCAATATTTAGGTGAGGGTCTGTTTCCCGTTGCTGCGGGGATTCCTGTAGACAGTAAATTCAAGATTCCTCAGCATCTCTGGCCTGACATCATCCAGCGACACAAGACACAAAGCCTGCGCCAGCTCACCGCGGAGTACGGTGTATCACATGAGACGGTGAGGCGAACGCTTAAAGCTGTTTAATGCATCTGTTTTACACACAGAAGGTCGGGGGTTCGAGACCTCCATCGCCCACGTTCAAAGCTGCGCGGCGGCCTTGAACATCAGCGTCTCGTTGGTGCCGTCCATGATGGTCAGGAGCTTGGCGTCGCGCAGGTACTTTTCGACCGGGTACTCCTTGGAGATGCCGTAGCCGCCGAAAATCTGGATGGCCTCGGCCGTGTGTTTGACGGCCTGGTCGGTAGCGTAGATGCGGGCGGCGATGCTGGTTTTCAGGTCGCCGGGGAACTGCTTTTTGCCCAGCCAACTCGCCTTCCACAAGAAGGCGCGCGCGGTCTCGATGGCGGTGAACATTTTGAGGAGCTTGTCGGCGATCAACTGGTGCTCGAACACGGGCTTGCCCCACTGCACCCGTTGTTTGGAGTGGGCGAGCGCGGCCTCGTAAGCCGCGCGCATTAGGCCCACGGCGATGTAGCCCACGCCCAGGCTCCCGACCGTGATGATCGAATGGTGCAGCATCGGATACATGTCGCCGGGCGGGAAGATCATCCAGCTCTCAGGGGTTTCCACGTTGTCGAAGAAGACCGCGCACTGGCTCAGGAGCCGAAGGCCGATCTTGTCGAGGGGCTTGCCCCGTGATAGGCCGGGCGCGTCGCCGGGCACCACGAACGTTCCCGAGCCGCGGATGCCCAGGGACGGGTTTACGCACCCGAAGACCACGAACACGCTGGCGATGCTGCCGTTCGAGATGAAGTCGGACTTGGTCCCGTTGATGACCCACTTGCCGCCCTTTTTGACCGCGGCCGTATGGTGGCGGACCTCGGGGTCGTAATAGTTCTTGCCGTCAGAGCCGACCTCCGGCTCGCTGCTGCACCAGCCCGTGGCCCGGCGGCCGGTCGCGTCCTCGCAAAAGGGGATGACGTATTTATCGATCAGCTCCCGGTTGTTCGGAGCGAGGAAGTTGATGAGCTGCGGGACCACCGAGCAGGACACGAGGCTGGCCGCGAAGCCCGCTCCCCAACGGCCGATCTCCTCCCAGACCATGCCCGTGGTCTGGGGATCGAGGCCGAGGCCGCCGACCAACTCGGGCAGGGCCATCTTGGGGAAGCCGAGTTCGAAGGCTTGGCCCATCACCCTCCAGAACAGATCGCTTTTGTAAACTTCGGCGGGATCGGCCACCCGGTCCAGTTCGACCTCGGCGGACTGGAGCACGCCCCGGCCGAACTCCCGGGCCGCGCCGACCATCTGCCGCTGCGTTTCTTCCATCTCGAAATCAACCATGACTCTCCCTCACTTGTTTATGGACGGGGACTGGGTCCCATCGAAGAAATCCGTGATCTTGAAATAATAGGGAAGATAGGCGTCGGCGTCGACCTCGCCGAGCACCTGGCCCGGCAGCATGGTGTTGTCGCTCACGAGGAAAAAACCGGCCAAGACCTTAACCAGCTCGATCTCGGCCCAGGGATCGAAGGTTGATTCCCGGAGCGTGACCTCGGCCGGTCCGATCTCCATGCTCTTCATCTCGACCGTCGTCTGGTGGCGGCAGAGGAGGACCGGGCCGTCGAACCCAGGCTGGAGGTCGATGCGGGGGCTGGCCTTGAACAGGAAGTTCGGGCCCTGCGGCGGCATCTGGGGCAGCTTGCCCTGGAGCCGCACCGTGACCTCGCAGAAGGTGATGCCGTGGCGCTCGACCCGGCCGTGGGCCTCGTCCCCCTCCCGGTCGAGGCTGATCTTGGCAATCTTTTTGGGAAAGCCGAAGATGTCGCGGCCGTTATAAAGCCGCGATTCCTCGCTGTCGATTGGCATGGCCAGGCAGTAGTTCCCGACCTCGTCTCGATACCGGCAGCGCAGGAACAGAGCGGACTCCCTATATCCCGGCCCCAGGTTGGTCTTGGGATACTCGGCGATGAAGATGAGCCCGCTGGGCGCGTCCGCGAATTCGAGCGGCGGCGGCAGGAGACGCCTCGCGATTTCCTCCTGGATCTCGAACATCACGCCGAGCATTTTTGCGCCGATGAAGCGGCGCACGCCCAGGCCGTAATAGCGGTCAAGCTCCTCCTTGGTCCTTTTAAATCCCATGCTTCCCTCCTCTTCGGCGCCAAGGGCGCGAAAGATCCGTGTTAGTATTATTACACAGGCCCCCTCTCGGGAGGGCTTTCTATATTAAAGGCGATGTTGCGGCGCTGGCATCTTGCCCGCACCTGTTTTGCATTAACGATACGGCGGCTTGCGCCGCACAGATAGCAAGCTATCTGTGCCACTCATTCGTATTCCGATCCGGACGCGCCATAATTCGCCCCAAAGGATGCCGCTCCCTGCGCTCAGGAAAACCTCTTGAAGATCCCGAGCCGCCTCTCTTGGGCCCATAAGACCGCGCGTTCGACAATGGCTGGCGAGAGGCGGTAGACGATCCACCCAATGGTCCCGACCGGGGTCATGATGAGCTGCTTTTGGCGCTTCTCGAGCATCCTCGCGATCAGGCCAGCGGCGTGGGCCTGAGTACGATGGGCGGGCCGGTCCGGGGGCGTGAGCGAGCCGTCGGCGACGATGATCCTCTTTTCTGGATCGTGCTCGGTGTAACCGAGGTAGACCACGCCCACGTGGAGGCCCCTCGGGATCAGCTCCAGCCGCAGGGACTCGGCGAGTCCAGTCAGGGCCTTCTTGGTGGCGCAGTAAATGGAGGCCCCCGGCAGGCCGAACAGGCCAGCAATGCTGGAGATGAATACCACCTGGCCCTTGGCCGCCAGGAGATGCGGCATCGCGGCCCGGGTCATGAAGATGCACCCCATGAGGTTTGTCCGCACGATGGCGGCGCAGACCTCGGGGGCCAGGTCCGCGAAATGCCCGCGCATGGACACGCCCGCGTTGTTAATGAGGATGTCCAGTCGGCCGAACCGGTCCACGGTGGCCGCCACCGTCCTCTGCGCGTCTTCCCATTCGCCCACATCCCCGACCACGGCTACCGCCTCGGCGCCTAGGTCTTTGAGCTTTTGCTCCGAGTCGCGGAGCCGTTTCTCGCCGCGGGCCATAATCACGACCTTAGCGCCCCGCCGCGCCAGCTCCTTGGCCGTGGCGAACCCGACGCCCCGGCTCCCGCCGGTGATTAACGCGACCTTGCCCTTGAAATAGTCCATCTTCGGTTGACTCCGTTTGCCCGCGCCGCATCGTCCCCGTTAGGGGAGAGTGGGATCGAGCATTAAGATTTCTAATTGCGGATTGGGGATTAAATCCGCAATTAGATGGTCGACGCAAGAGGCGCTCCTCTCACTTTGATGCGGACCTTTCACCCTTGTTCATTAGAGCTGCCTATATTCCTTGAGGCTCCGGATCGATTCCTCGATGGCGGTCTCGATCGGAGTCTGGGCGAGGCCCAATTCCTTTATGGCCTTAGCCGGGCTGTAATATGTTCCCAAAAGCGAGAGCCGGGCCAGGCTCAAATTAATCAAGGCCCGCTTCCCGGAAATCCTCTCGTAGAGCGAGCCCGCGGTCCCTCCCGCCAGCACCACGGCCCTCGGCAGAACGAGGCGCGGCGGGGTCAGGCCCGCGACCTTCGCGACCTTGGTGAAAAAATCCATATAGGTCAGATTCACGCCGCCCAGGATGTAACACTCGCCGGACCGGCCCCGCTCCAGCGCCGCCACCATGGCCCGGGCCACGTCGCGCGGGTGGGCGAAGTTCCGGCCGCCGGCCGTGGCCACCCGGAGACCCCGGCTGATGAACTGCCGGATCAGTTCGCCCGAGCTCGGCCCGGCGTCATAAGGGCCGATCATGAAAGTCGGGCAGACCACCACCGCGTTCAGGCCCTTTTGCCGGACGTAGTCGAGGACCAGGCCCATGGCCTTATGCTTCGACTCCATATAGCCCATGCCCCGGTACTCTCGAGGGAAGCCGCCGCTCTCGTCGCCGGGGCGGTCGAGCGGTCCGAACTGGAAGGAGCTGGCCGATCCCACGAACACGAGCTTGGAGGCCCTCGCTTGCAGGCAGGCGTCCATGACCTTCTGGGTCCCTTCGTAATTGATCCGCCACGTGAGTTCGGCGGGCGCCCATTGATTGGTGATGGCAGCGCAGTGGAAGACCCCATCGCATCCCGTGATGGCGGCCCCCAGCGCGGCCTCGTCCTCCGGAAGGTTTGCGTAGATCCGTTCGAGGGCAAGGCCCTGAAGCGTCGGCGACTTGCTCGCGGGCTGGACCAGGGCGCGCGTGGAATGGCCCTGCTCTAGGAGTTCCCGCACGAGGCTGCTCCCTAAGAGCCCGTCCGCACCGGTGACCAGGACTTTCACGTTTCCTCTATTCAGCCGTGGACCTGGGGCCTGAAGCCCGCATCCGCGAAGGTCTTGCCGATTTCCGAGATCCGCTCCGGGCTCGGCGCGCCGGGGTCCTTGAAGGAACCGCCGCGGCCCAGGCGCTCGTATTTGCCCCTGGCCCAGTTGTGGTGCGGCAGGAGATGGACCGGGCCCTTGAATCCGGCCTCCTTCAGGAAACGGACCGTCTCCCGGATGGACTCTTCGTCCGCGTTGAATCCATTCACGAGCGGGACCCGGGGAATGATCCGCGCCGAGCCGGCGCGCTCCCGGATTCGGGCGAAGTTCTCAAGGATGAGGCCGTTATCGACCCCGACGGCCCGACGGTGCGTTTCCGGGTCGATGTATTTGACGTCGAAGAGAAAGAGAGCGACCTTGGCGATCAGCGGCCCTACCAAATCCTCAGCAAAATACCCGCAGGTCTCGAGCGCGGTATGGATTCCCGCTTGTTTCAAGGCGCCCAGGAGCGCGAGGCAGAAATCCGTCTGCAGGGTCGGCTCTCCGCCCGTGAGGGTCACGCCTCCGCCCGAGGCGTCATAAAACATCTTATCGCGCGTAACTTTTTCCATCACCGCTTGGACGGTTGTCTCGGCGCCGATCCTTTCCATGGCCCGGTTCGGGCAGACCTCGGCGCAGCGGCCGCAGGCCTGGCAAAGGTTCCGGTCCCGCTCGATCTTGTCGCCCGCGAGTCGTAGCGCCCAGCGGGGACAGGCTTGAACGCAGGTCCCGCAGCGCGCGCACTTGTCGCGCCACCATCCCATCTCAGGCTTCGGGTCTTGTGACTCGGGGTTGTGGCACCAATAGCATCGCAGAGGGCAGCCCTTGAAATAGACGGCGGTCCTGATCCCCGGTCCGTCGTAGATGGCGTAGCCCTGGACGTCGAAAACGATCCCGGTCATGTGTCCTCAGGTACGCCCGTGCTCGGTGCGGGCGATGATTTCTTCCTGGATTTCGCGGCCCAGGTCCACGAAGTAGGTGCTGTAACCGCCGACCTTGACGATGAGGTCCCGGTGGCTCTCGGGCTCGCGCTGAGCGGCCTGGAGCGTCTCGGCCGAGACGGCGGTGGGCTGGATCTGCGAGCCGCCGAGCTTGAAATAAGTCCGGATCAGCGCCACCCATTTCCGGCGCGCTTCCTCGTTGTCCCCCACGCCGCTGGGATGGAACTTCACGTTAACCGCGCAGCCCATCACGTCCTCGTAGGGAAGCGCGGCCACCGAGCGCAGGGCCGCGGTCACGCCCGCGCGCTCCACGTTGTAGGGGTTGCAGCTCGCTGCGTAAGGGGTGGCGGCCTTGCGCCCATCCGGCGTGGCAATGGACAGCCGGCCGTCGATGGTGTGGGTGATCATGCTGATGACGTAGGCCACGAACGGCCCGCCCATGAGTGACCGGTATTTGTAGGTGATCGCGAACAGCCGCCCGGCCACGTCCCGGGCGAGGGCGTCGGTCCCGGGATCGCCGTTTCCCCATTTGCCCTCAAGTTCCTTGATCTCCCGATGCAGGTCTTCGCTCCCGATGAAATTATTGTCCACGGCCTCCAGGTATCGCTTCAGGGTGATCCTCTTTTGCTCGAACACCAGCTTCTTGATCGCATAGAGCGAATCGACCAGGTTGGCAATGGAGTTGATGGTGGAGATGCCCGCGAACACGTACTTGCCTCCGCCCACGGTCACGTCTTTCTTCTTGGGCAGGCAGTCGTCCACGAACGCCGATAGCAGCGGCGCGGGCAGGCTCTCGGCAAAGACCCGGTCCCTAAGGTTCGACCCCTCGGCGATCTTGTCCATGAAATGCTCGGCCTGCCGATAAAACGCCTCCAACAGTTCCTCGAAAGTCTTGAACCCGTCTGGATCGCCGGTTCGCAACCCCTCCCCCTTTATGGTCCCGGCCATGAGCTTCGAGTCGCCGTTCCTGAGGGTGATGTCGAGCAGGCGGCTCAAAAGCAGGGCGTTGGCGCTCATGGGCCCGGTCTTGCCCGGGCAGGTGGTCTCGACGCAGCCCATCACAGCGTAGTCGCGGGCGTCGGGCTCCTCGAAGCCCCTCTTTATCATGGCCCGGATGTTGATCTCGTCGTTGAAGATCGAGAAGCTCGAAATGCCCTCGCGCAGATACTCCGCCATCTTGAGGAGCAGTTCGTCAGGAGTGTTTTCATGCACCCGCACCGAAACGTTAGCCACGGCCTTGGACAGGTGGGCGGCCTCCAAAAACACATAGGTCAGATCGTTGGTGCCTTCCATGCCGTCCGGCCGGAGACCGCCGAGCGTGATCGGCGTGCTGCCCAAAAAGCGATGGTAAAAGTTCGACAGGATGTTCGACTCGGGCCGGATATTCTGCGACATGACCTTTAACAAAAGTTCGGCCAGAAGCTCGACCGCGGCCTCGCGCTCGATCCTCCTGGACTCCACGTCCGCCTGGTAATAGGGATACAAGATCTGGTCGAGCCTCCCGAAACAGTGCAGGTAAACAGGATGCGCGGTCTCGACCGCGGTCTTGACCGTCCACATCGACTGCACAGCCTCGGCAAAGGTCTCGGCCGGCCCGAGCGGGACCTTGCGGCACACGGCGAGCATGGTCTCTAAAACGGCCTTCCGTTCGGGATCTATTATCCGGTTCAGTTCTTGTTCGATGCGGTCGGCGAGCCGGCGCGCATAAATTATCACCCCCTCCATCGCGATAACGATGGACTCCAGGAAGTCCCTTTGTTCCGGCCCGAGCCCGCCCTTTTTAAGCTCGGCCTCAGCCTCTTGTTTCATGGCCACAAGGCCGCGGCCGAGGATGGGACCGTACTCGAGGATGATGTGCGCCTGATAGCTGCCGATGGTCGCGCAGGTCGAGAGCATGATGACCTGCCGGGAGGTGTTGCCGGGAATGGCCATTACGAAGTCCCGCATCTCCGTGGATAACAGTCCGGAATTCATCAGCTCTTGCTCGACCCGGTCCACGGTGGTCTTGCCCTTCCAGAAGGGCAGGAGCTTTTTGCGGAGTTCTTCTCGGTCCTTGGCCTCAATTTTAAAGGGATTGATCCGCCTCTCGGCCATGGTCTTGAAGTCCACGTTCAAGGGGGCGGCGCCGCTGCCCTTGCTGATCTTCTGGTTCTTTATGTACTCCCCAAGCACCCTTTTCCGGACCATGTACGACAGGACCTTGCCCAGCATGGCGGCCCGGTACTTGAGCATGGCCGTGCGGTCCAACTCGGTTTCTAGGACCGTGTTGAAGACCCCCCGCTCGATATCCACGGGGATGCCGAGGAATCGCTCCGTCCAATACCCCGCGATGCGGTCGTCCGGGTCGAGATACATGGTCATGTTCTCGTACACGTTCTTCATGGCGAGCGCGACTCGGACCGGCAATGCGATGCCCTTGCCCTCGGTCGCGGCCCAGCTCTCGGTGTAATAGCGGGCCCGCTCGACCGAGATATAGGCTGGGCCGGTCTGATACCGCTCCCGCATCCGGGCGATGCGGCCGGCCGGGCCGGAAAGGGATGGTTTAGCGGGGATTGGTTGCGCGGCCATGTCCCTCACTAACCCGAAATCTTTCTCGGCGTGACTGATGAAAATGTGGCCCATCACCTATCACCTATTTATAGAAGGATAAGACGAGAAGGCGGAAGCCAAGATAAGAATCTACAGCGAACTTCGCAAGCGTTTTATATCACCGGGCGGAACCTTTGTCAACCCAGTGTATGCCATGCTACGTTGCTAAGTGTTTTTGAGCACCTGGCGATTCAATTTACCTGAAAAACTAAGTAGCACAAACAAGCCCTCTTGCATATCGGCCAGAGGGCTCCAAGAATCGCATGTGCCCAATTTGTGCCCGACTATAAGCAGAATTGAACGTGGGCGATGGAGGTCTCGAACCCCCGAACTTCTGTGTGTAAAACAGATGCACTCCCCCAGAACTGTTTTTCCAGGACTTATTGTGCCTACATTCTAAAGAGTTATCTTGTTTTCAACATAATGTCTGGTATTTTGTAGCTAACAATGTGGGGTCTATTGTGGACACCCAATCTTATTTACGGCTAGCTCATGGTAAGTTGCGCCAGAACGTGGAACGCTGGCTTGCTCCAATCAAAGCGCACTTAAAGAAAGGATCGCCAAGACTGGCCTTTTGCAAAACCTCTTGAAGCTGACAGTTAGACGTGATTTCCGGCGGACATTTATTGATAGAAAGCTAAGAGATAATTAGGGGTAGATGTCAAAAAAGGAACGTTTTTACCCCGGGTTTAAACAGAACTCTATAAAGTGTGATGAGGCTAACAATTCAGTCGATTGTGACTTTGCCTGCACAACTTAAACTAATGTGGAGCATAATAGCAAAACCTAACCAAGCGCTGCACCTGACCGCTGGAGGGCTACCCGATAATGGGTGGCCCCTTTCTTATATCCCCCACCATGTCGGCAGCGTAGCCTTGCCTTGCCCGATGAGGCTTCGCCCCCCTGCTGGCAAGGGGATGTAAAGAGGCAGGGTGTTTCTATTAGAAGATTACCCTGCCTTTTTGTTCGCACT
>DATKZS010000089.1:0-13472 GCA_035527835.1 bacterium | reverse complement strand
CGCGGGAGATATTGGCCTCCGGGGTGCGCAGGAAGAGGTGGAAGTGGTTGGTCATGAGGCAGAAGGCGAAGATTTCCAGGTTGAAGCGCTTGACGGCCTCGGCGAAGAGGGCAAGGAGCGAGTCGCGGTCGCGGTCGTCGGTGAAGATGGCGGCGCGGTTGTTGCCGCGGGCGGTGACGTGATAAACGGCGCAAGGATACGCCGGCCGGGGCGCTCTCGCCATGATCCGAGTCTACTCCATACCTTAAAGCATGTCAAGATTTCCCGTCAAACAATCAAACAAGGGTCTGACCCCATACCACATACCACCACGGTCGCGGTCGTCGGTGAAGATGGCGGCGCGGTTGTTGCCGCGGGCGGTGACGTGATAAACGGCGCAAGGATACGCCGGCCGGGGTCCTCTGGCCATGATCCGACTCTATCTCATACCTTAATGCATGTCAAGACTTCCCGTCAAACAATCAAACAAGGGTCTGACCCCATACACCTGGCGCGGTCCGCCATGCCGTTTCAGCGCGATAGGTTTCGCTCAGCGATTTTTTCTCTTGATCCAGAACCTCAGGGCCAATGCGGGAATGAGTGACAACAGTCCCTGGAACAGCGGCATGGATTGGGCGGCCTCGTTCACGCCGCAGCTAAGCGAGCTGCTATGGGAATTATCCGGGACCTGGGCAGAGGGTGACATCTGGTCGGAGGAGACGGAATGCTCCGGGACCAGGGCAAAGAGGGACATCTGGTCGGAGGAGGCGGTGACGGTGTTGTTTTCCGGGTCAACCGTGGAGGCAAGGTTCTCCCACTTTTGCGTGTCCTCGTTATAGCGGGTGATCCTGAGCTTGTTTTCGGAGATGTCGGTCCCGTCCACCACTCCGTCGGCATCGTCGTCTGCATAAGCGATCACGATGGACGCGGGCTCGCCGTCGAGGGCGGCCTGTCCGTTGGTCAGGGTGGCCTTGTAATATTCTCCCACCACCTGCATGTCCGGCGGGCTGATGTCGGCATATAGCTCGGCCAGTCCCGCGGTCAGCACCACTCCGGCGTCGGAGCTCACGGCGCCGGCGGGCAGGGTCAGGGAAGAGTATCCGTCGAAGGCGAGCTCAACCGTGGTTGGCGAAGAGGTGGAAACGCTCTTGGCGGCCTCGAACTCGTCCAGGTTGTTGACGCTGACGCCTTGGGCCACGCTTTCCGGAATGAACTTGACCGCCAGCACCACGTCGTTGAAGTCCCAATCCGCCTGTTCTACAGGCAGGTCCTCGAAGCCCACGGTGTAGTTATAGGCATCCACGCGAGTGACTCGCGAAAAGATGGAATCGGAATAATGATCGTAGGTCCCCAAGCCCATGCTCTGACCATCGACCCGGATGAAGAAGGAGACGGTATCGCCGGAATAGACTCTGGTGGTGGCGACCTTGCCCACGTGCTTGAGGCTCTTCTTGATGAGCAGCTGCTCGTCGGGCTGGGCCAGGTAGATGTCGCTGGAGAGTCCTGCCGAGGCCTCGAGCAGGGTCACCTGGATGCGCCATGACCCCTCCGGAGTGACGATGCCCTGGCAGCCGGGCTGGTCCAGAGGGTTCAAGGGATCGGCGCCCGAGCAGTATTCCTCTCCGTCCATCACGCAGTCGCCGTCAGTGTCGGGATTGAGCGGATCGGTGCCCAGAATCACCGACTCCTCGGCGTCGCTCATGCCGTCATGGTCGGTGTCGCCGGTGGCCTCGAGCCGGCAGGTGGATGAACAGCCGTCGCCGTCGGCGCGGTTGCCGTCATCGCAGCTCTCGCCCCGGCCGATGCGGGAGTCGCCGCAGGCCGGGAACTGGTAATAACTGTGGTTGATGACGGGGATCACCTGATTGCCGGATGAGGTGAGGGCGTCGGGTACGCCGTCAAGGTTCACGTCGTAGATGATAGCTTCCGAGGAGTTGGCGGGGGTGGGGAATGACCGCTCGTCATGGACCGAGCCCTGTCCGTCGCCGAGATAGACGCGCACTTCCTTGAGATCGGGCCGGGAGGCCGACCCGGTGGCGATGGCCACGTCCTCGAGCCCGTCGTTATTGAGGTTTCCCGTGTGCCTCATAAATCCGGTCTTTCCGGGTGCCAGCTCAAAACCCTTGATAAACGTGCCGTCACCCTGGTTGATATACGATATGAAGGAGGAAGACGCGGTGACCAGGAAGTCGTAGTAGCCATCGCCGTTGAGGTCAATGGCGTTGGCATCGTTGGCGTCGAAGGGGAAGGATTGGCTGAGGGTCAGGCCGCCGGGCCCGCCGAGGTAGACCTGGAACGAGGGCACTCCGCCCGCTCCCTCGCCGCAGGTGCACAGCCCGAGATCGTTGTAGCCGTCGCCGTTGACGTCAAACGTCTCCGAGGCGATGGCGCCGGCGCTGGTCCCGATAAAGGTATTGGTGGGGAACCCGCCCTGGCCGTCGCCGTAATAGACGCGGAAGCCCCTGCCCCAATGCAGGCCCATGATCATGTCGGCATAACCGTCCGTGTTGATGTCCTTGATCCGCACCGAGCGCGGACGGTCGCCGGGATCAAAGATGTTGGCGAGCGTCAGCGAGCCGTCGCCGTTGCCCATGAAGATGAAGAGCTGGTCAGTGTCACAGTCCGCCGCCACCACGTCCACGTTGCGGTCGCCGTTGAGGTTGCCGGTGTCAATCATGATGGTGTTGCTGCCCAGCGGATACTTCTGGGCCTGGACCAGGACGCCGCCCGGCGTCATCAGGTAAACGTAGAGGTAGGCGCTGCGATAGGTGCTGACCAGCAGGTCCTGGAGCCCGTCGTTATTGAGGTCGGCGGCCTCCATGTCGCGGGGAGATTCGCCGGAGTAGGCGAACAGCGTCGGCATTTCCACCAGGTCGAAGCTCTCGGTGCAGTCGGCGGCGCAGCCGTCGCCATCGAGCAAATTTCCGTCGTCGCACTGCTCGCCCGGATCGAGGATCCCGTTGCCGCAGACCGGCACTCCGCAGGCCGCGCGTAATGTCATGGGCATGATGAGAAGCACCAAAGATGCAAGCAGGCAGGACAGAACAAATACCGGCACTCTTCCCTTGAGACTCATTTCAGGCCTCCTTTTCACGGGTTAAAAACGGCACGTTTCTTTCCTTTAGGTATAGGACAATCGCGGCAATTTGTCAAAGACTATTTTCGGTATCGCGTAAATGCATTTATTATCAATTAGTTGTCGCATTTCTGGCCTTGGCGCAACCGCCGCGGCAGGAATGAAAAGCGCTGGTTTCAGCATGCGGGAGTGGATCATTTCAAAGCGGGGCTGAAGATTTTACACGACTCGAACCGAGCTCGTCGAAGTCGGATCAAAACGGATGGGACGGCAGCCTGCGCGGCAAAGCTGCTTCGGCGGCGGAGCGATAACACGCATCGGAGAATTGTTTAGGCGCCATTCATCCGCGCCATTTGTTTTCATCACTCGGCCCGAGGGGAAAATAATTCTCGATGATTTGGAGCGGGGCTCTTGATTCATGCATACTGATCAAATACGGATCGCACGGATCTCCGCTTTCTTGATCAATGGAATCCGTTCCATCCGTATAAAAATTCTTCGCGGCGCCGGAAGCATGGCCATCCGCATTGTCGTGCACAGCGCCTTTTTTCCCTTTCCTTCATATCTCTTTATGTTTTTCATGGCCTGTGTTATTCTTGGCGCGGGGAAGGATCGCACGGCCATGGGCCTTTCGCACATATTCAAGCCGCGCGCGGTGGCGGTGGTGGGGGCGAGCCGGGACCCGGGAGCGTTCGGGCACCGGGTGCTGCGCTGCCTGGTGGAGAGCGGTTTTCAGGGTCCGCTGTACCCGGTGAACCCCAAGGCCAAGGTGATTCATTCGTTCCCCTGCTATCCCTCGGCGCAGTCGGTGCCGGACCCGATTGACCTGGCGGTGATCGTGGTGCCGGCCCGGGACGTGATCAAGGCGGTGGAGGACTGCGCCCGGAAGGGCGTCCAGGGCGTGGTGGTGATCACGGCCGGGTTCAAGGAGACGGGTCCCCCGGGCGAGGCCCTGGAAAGACGGCTGGCCAAGATCGTGCGCGGCCACGGCATGCGCATGATCGGGCCCAACTGCATGGGCGTCATCAACACCGACCCGCGCCACCGGTTGAACGCCACCTTCGCGCCCGCTTCGATGACGCCCGGCCACATCGCCTTCATGAGCCAGAGCGGGGCCATGGGCATGGCCATCCTCAACTACGCCCGCGAGCTGTGCCTGGGCTTTTCCATGTACGCCAGCGTGGGCAACCGCGCCGACGTCTCGGCCAATGACCTCTTGGAATTCTGGCGCGACGACCCGGACACCCGCGCCATCCTGCTTTACATGGAGAGCTTCGGCAACCCCCGCCGCTTCACCTCGATCGCCCGCACCATCACCGCGCAAAAGCCCATCATCGCGGTCAAGGCCGGCCGCACCGTCTCCGGCGCCCTGGCCGCCGACCGGCACACGGGCGACGCTCCCGCGGCCACCACGGAAAAGGCCTCGGACCTCGCGGTGGACGCGCTGTTCGCGCAGTGCGGCGTGCTCCGGGTCCAGACTTTGGAGGAGCTCTTTGACCTGGCCAAGGCCGTGATCAGCCAGCCGCTGCCTCGGGGCGCCGCCGTCGGCGTGCTCACCAACGGCGGCGGGCCCGGCATCATGGCGGCCGACGCCCTGGAAGGCCTCGAGCTCGAAGTGCCGCCGCTCGACCCCCGCACCGTGGACCGGCTCCGGGCCGAGCTGCCCTATCTCGACTCCGTGCGCAATCCCCTCGACATGCGCGCCGACGCCGACATTGATCTATATCGCCAGGCCATTCCCGCCATGCTGGGGGACCCCAACCTCGACGTGCTCCTCATCATCTACGTGGGCCTGGAATACGGCAAGGTGGCCCGGATCATCATCGAGCAGACCGGGAACATCGAGAAGCCGGTCCTGGTCTGCCTGATGGGAGGAAGGAGCGGGGACCCCGGGATCCGGACGCTGCAGGAGCAGAGCATTCCGGTCTATTCCTTCCCCGAGTCGGCCTGCCGGGTCATCGCGCACCTGCGCGCGTATCAGCTCTTCCGCGAGCGGCCGCAGGGCAAGGTGAAGAGATACAGAAACGTTGACCGCGACACGGTGGCCCGGCTGATTAAGAGGGCGGAGAAGGAGGGCCGGACGGAGCTCCGGCTGGACGAGGTCCGGGAGGTGGCCCTGGCCTATGGGGTCAAGGTGCCCAGGAACGGCATGGCCCGGACCGACCAGGAGGCCGTAAGCGTGGCCCAGCGCATCGGCTTCCCGGTGGTGGTCAAGGCCGTGTCGGAGCGGCTGAAGAAGAAGTCGGAGGTGGGCGGGGTCATGCTCGACCTGCGCACCGAGGCCGAGGTCAAGCGCGCGTTTCATGCGGTGATGGAAAACGTCCGCGCCCGCTACGCCTCGGCCCAGGTCGAGGGCGTGCTGGTGCAGCAGATGGTACGGGGCGGACAGGAGCTGATCGTCGGAGCGCATTACGACCCCATCTTCGGGCCCGTGCTCAAGCTAGGCGCCGGCGGCATTTACGCCGACATCATCCAGGACTTCCAGTTCCGCATCGTGCCCATCACCACCCAGGAGGCCCTGGAGATGGTCCGCTCCCTCAAGATCTACCCGCTGCTGGAGGGCTTGCGGGGAAGGAACCCGGTGCACGTGCCCTCGCTGGTGGACCTGCTCTGCCGCGCCAGCCAGTTGATCGAGCAATTCGAGGAGATCAGGGAGTTCGAGATCAACCCCTTGATCGTCCTGCCCCGCATGAAGGACCTCTGGGCCGTGGACGGGATGATGCGCTTCTTCAGGCCCGAGGAAATGAAGGAGAGGCCGGGAGAGATGGGGACCACGGATTAAAGAGTAGCCAGGGATCAGTAGCCAGCAGCCAGGGTTCAGATCCGGACCCTGGCTACGGGCTACTTGCTACTAACTACTATTTCAATCCGTGTTCCTCCGTGGTTTATTAATCGGCGTTTCCACTTGTAGTAAAGGTCAAGGCAGTGCAATCGGCTTTTATCTATAGCGCTCAGTTCGCGGAGTACAAGCTCTCGGAGAACCATCCTTACGACCCGGTGCGCGGAAGGAGGGCCTACGAGTTGTGCAACCGCTACGGCCTGCTGGCCCATCCCGGCATGGAGGTGGTGACGCCCGAGCCGGCGTCCCTGGAGGATTTCGCCCTCGTCCACTCCGCGCCCTATCTGGAGCTCCTGAAGCGCGCGAGCGGGGGCGAGTTCATTCTCACCATGCTCGAGTACGGCATCGGCACCGAAGACTGCCCCGTGTTCCCCGGCCTGTGGGAATTCCTCAGCATCTCGGCCGGGGCCACCATCAAGGCCGCGGAGCTGGTCATGGAAAAGGATTACGGCTTCGCGTTCAATCCGCTCGGCGGCTTCCACCACGCGGGCCGGTCCATGGCCGAGGGCTTCTGCTACGTGAACGACGTCTGCATCATCGCCCGGAAGGCCGCCGACCAGGGAAAGAAGGTCATGGTGATAGACATTGACGCGCACCACGGCAACGGGACCCAGGACTTTTTTTACGATGATCCGCGGGTGCTGACCGTGAGCCTTCACGAGTCCGGCGAGACGCTTTACCCGTGGGGCGGGAATTATGACGAGATCGGAGAGGGGCCGGGCCGCGGCTTTAACGTGAACGTGCCGCTGGCCTTGAACAGCGACGACGAGATCTTCACGTTCGCCTTCACCGAGATTTTCCCGCCGCTCGTCAAGGCCTTCGCGCCCGACCTGGTGATCGGGGTCATGGGGGTGGACACCTTTTCCACCGACCCGCTCACCCACCTCAAGCTCACCAACAACTCCTATGTCCAGGCCGTGCGCGTCATCCATAAGCTCGCGCCGCGCTGGGTGGCGCTCGGCGCCGGCGGCTATAACCTCGACAACGTGGCCCGCGGCTGGTGCCTGCTCTGGGCCGCCGCGCACGACCTGGACCGGCAGGACGATATGACCGCGACGCTCGGCGGCGTCTTCATCGGCGAGACCGACCTCGGTATCGCCAGCCTCCGCGACATGAGCGTCCGCACCTCCGGGCCCGAAAAGCTCAAGGTCCTGGAAGCGGCGGAGGCGGCCATTGACTATATCAAGGAGAACGTGTTTCCGATTATCGGGGCGAAATAATGGTTTGTGGTTTGTGGTTTGTGGTTAAGACAAAGCCGCGAATTCTTAAACCACAAACCACAAACTACAAACCCCAAACCGCAAACTTGGAGGTTAAAATGCCTGGGCTGCGGGCAAAAGGAAAACGGCCGGCCGCGGATTGGCGCAAGTATTATGACCAGGCGCGGACCACGGCGGAGGAGGCGGTCAAGAAGGTCCGGCGCGGGGACCGCATCTTCATCGGCACGGCCTGCGGCGAGCCGCAGGCCCTGGTGCGGGCGCTGATCGAGAGCCAGTCCGGGATCGAGGACGCGGAGATTTTCAACCTGCTCTCCATGGGGGTGGACGTTTATGACGAGCCCCGGTTCGGCGACGTGTTCCGCCACAACTCCTTTTTCATCGGGCCCAACGCCCGGAAGGCGGTGTGGGAAGGGCGGGCTGATTACATCCCGATCATGATGTCCGAGATCCCGCACCTGATCCGGGACGGGCGGCTCCCCATTGACGTGGCGCTGATCCAGGTGTCGCCGCCGGACGAGCACGGCTTCTGCACCTTCGGGGTGTCGGTGGACATCGTGAAGGCGGCGGCGGAGTCCGCGGGCCTGGTGATCGCGCAGGTGAACCCCAAAATGCCGCGCACGCTCGGCGACTCCTTCATCCACGCGGTGGACATTGACGTGATCGTGGAGCATGAAGAAGAGGTGCTGGAGTGGTCGTACCCGGAGGCGACCGAGGTCCATGAAAAAGTTGCGGCCAACGTGGCCAAGCTCGTCCAGGATGGCGACACCCTGGAGATGGGAATCGGGTCCATGCCCAACGCCGTGCTCTATCATCTTCAGGACCGGTCGGACCTGGGCATCCACACCGAGGTCTTCTCCGACGGCATGCTCGACCTGATCACCGCCGGCGCCGTGACCTGCGCCCAAAAGACCTTCCACCCCGGCAAGATCATCGCGTCCTTCTGCATGGGCTCGCGGAGGCTCTACGACTTCGTCCACAATAACCCGTTCTTCGAGTTCCACCCGGTCGAGTACTGCAACAGCCCCATGAACATCGCGAAGAACGACCGGCTGGCCGCCATCAACGTGGCGCTCGAAGTGGACCTCACCGGACAGGTCAACGCCGACTCCATCGGCTACCACTTCTACTCCGGCATCGGCGGCCAGGCCGACTTCATGCGCGGCGCCGCCATGGCCCGGCGCGGCAAGCCCATCATCTGCCTGCCCTCCACCGCCAAGGACGGCAAGGTGAGCCGCATCGTGGCCAAGCTCGCCGACGGCGCCGGCGTGGTCACCACCAGGGGCGACGTCCACTACGTGGTCACCGAGTACGGAATCGCCTACCTGCACGGCAAGAACATCCGCGAGCGCGCCATGGCGCTGATCAGCATCGCGCACCCCGACGTCCGCGCCGAGCTGCTCGCCTTTGCCAAGGACAAGAAATACGTGTACGCGGACCAGCTCCCGCCGCCCGCCAGCGGCGTGGTCTATCCGGAGAATCTGGAAAAACACTTCACCGGCAAGAAGGGCGCCGAGTTCTTCATCCGGCCTATCAAGATCACCGACGAGGCCTGGCTCCGCGACATGTTCTATGACCTCTCCGAAAAGAGCGTGTACCTCAGGTTCTTCACGCCGATGAAGGCGCTGCCGCACGAGAAGGCGCAGTACATGGTGAACCTGGACTACCAGGACCAGATGGCGATCGGGGCGTTTACCGGGGAGGACCCGGATTGGAAGATGGCCGGGCTGGGCCAGTATATGATGGACCGCAAGCGCAACATGGCGGAGGCCGCGGTCATGGTGCTGGATGCCTGGCAGGGCCAGGGCCTGGGCGAGTTCCTGTTCAATTACCTGGTGCGCGTGGCCAAGCAGCGCGGAGTCGAAGGCTTCACCGCGGAGGTCCTGTCCGAGAACCGGCCCATGATCCACATCATGCAGAACGCCGGCTACAAGCAGAGCTCCAAGTACGAGGACGGGGTCTACATCTTCGAGATGCGCTTTGATCAGCCCGTGGAGGCCAAGACCCAGGCCCGTGACGAGACGGGGTGAAGGAAGATTTTTTATCGCACAGAGGCACAGAGTTCACGGAGATTTATTGAAGGTAAATTTTCTCTGTGGACTCTGTGCCTCTGTGTGAGATAATAAGCCTATAATAGCCAGGACACTTAAAAGGAGGAAGAGATCATGGCCCTCGACATCTCGGTCAAACCGGCAAGCTCGGGCTCGGAGCTCACGACCTTCATGAAGCTGCCGTGGAAGCTCTACGTCGGCGACCCCAACTGGGTCCCGCCGCTGTTCTTCGACGTCAATAACAAGCTCAACAAAAAGCACAACCCGATCTTTGACCACGCGCAGGCCGAGTACTTCATCGCCTGGCGCGGCGCCGAGCCGGTCGGCCGCATCACCGCCCAGATTGACGACCACTACGCCAAGCACTGGGGACCGGGCACCGGCCAGTTCGGCTTCTTCGAGAGCGTTGACGACCCCGCCGTGGCCCGGGCCCTGTTCGGGACCGCCCGCGACTGGCTCAAGAACAAGGGCATCGAGCGCATGCAGGGGCCGTACAACTTCAACATCAACGACGAGTGCGGGCTCTTGGTGGACGGATTCGACACGCCGCCCATGATCCTCATGACCCATAACCCGCGCTACTACCCCCGCATGTTCGACGAGTTCGGCCTGAAGAAGGTCCAGGACCTGCTGGCCTACAGAATGGACGCCGTGGCCGACGCGCCGGAGGACGTCAAGAACTACGCCGAGATGATCCGCAAGAAGGAGGGCGTGCTCATCCGCGAGTGGAACCTCAAAGACTTCAAGAACGAGATGGCCAGGTTCATCGAGGTCTACAACTCGGCGTGGGAGAAGAACTGGGGCTCGGTCATGCTCACCGAGCGCGAGCTCATGGCCCACAGCATGGAGCTCAGATACCTCCTCGACCCCAGACTCGCCTTCTTCGCCGAGACCAAGAACGGCGAGGTCATGGGAGTGTCGCTGACCCTGCCCAACTTGAACGAGTACATCACTCAGCTCAACGGACACCTCTATAACCTGCTCCCCACCATGTGGTACCCCATGGTCGTCAAAAAGAAGTACACCTCCTGCCGCGTGTTCGCGCTCGGCGTCAAGGCCGAGCACCGCCGCTCCGGCGTCGGCGCGGTCTTCTACTACGACACCCTGATGGCCGCCAAGCGCCTGGGCTACCAGTGGGGCGAGATGTCCTGGATCCTCGAATCCAACGACGCCATGAACCGCGCCATCCGGCACATGGGCGGGGTAGTGTACAAGACCTACCGCATTTACGAGACCGCAATTTAATTCTGAGGATCTCAATGACTGTTGATAAGCATTATTGGCAAATCAATACGGAAAAGCTCGCTGAAGAAATATTACATGCATCGCGGGAGGCGCGCACCGAGGAAGACCTGAAGATGAAAGTTGAACCCCTCCTGAAAAGAGAGTTCAACCGCATCGGGGTGGGCGTTGACAAGGTCCGGTACGAGAAACACATCTCGCTGCATGGCAAGCCTGACGCCGTCTATGGCTTTCTGGTCATTGAATACAAATCGCCGGGTAAGCTGTCCACGAAGAAAGGACAAGAGGAAACATCGGCCCAAGTAATTAAATATTTAGAAGGTGAATCACAAGGCACTCCTCATCGAGAGGACTACTTGGAACAAGCGGTGGGTGTGGCATTAGATGGTCAAGAAATTATTTTCATCCGCTACACCAAGACCGCACGATTAATAACGCTACCGGTTCAGATCCCTTTGCCGCAGTTATCTCTGTTCCCGCTGGAAAGGCCCAGCCAAGGCTTTCAGGTTCAAGGACCCTTTCCCGTTAATTCGGCCAGTCTCACGAATCTCTTGATCTTCATCCGTGCTTCTGACCGCAAGCGCTTAACCGCTACGGATCTGGCTGATTCTTTCCGTCCGGAATCTCCAACCGCACATCAGCTTGTCTCCGAGCTTTATTCGGCGGTCTCCCGGGGCACGCAGCGAAAGAGCGGCGACCTTCGCACCAGGACCTTTTTCAATGAATGGGACCGCATCTTCGGCGTGGTTTATGGACAGGAACTGGAAAAAGCCGAAAACGTCGCCGACAAAGTGGCTATGCTCTATGGAATGCCTCAAGGCATACGGTTGAAAAACTTTCTTTTCGCCATTCATACCTATTACGCGCTCCTGATGAAACTAATGGCGCTTGAGCTTGTCGCGCTCCAACATGAAAGCAGGATGGTTTCCCTGGTGCAGGATTTTTCTGGTCTGGATGACGAGGCCCTTCGGCTTCGTCTGATTGACATGGAAAACGGCCAAGAATTCAGTGAACGCGGCATTACCAACTTTCTCGAGGCCGATTTCTTCTATTGGTATCTGGACGAATGGGGGCCCAAATTGGCAGGCGCGATAAGAGGCATGGTTCGGGAACTGGCTAAATTTGAGCCTGCAACGCCAGTGCTTGAGCCGGAATGGACCCGAGACCTCCTCCAGAACCTCTATGAATTGATCGTTCCGATAGATTTGAGAAGGGCCCTCGGAGAATATTATACCCCGGACTGGCTGGCCGAATACCTGGTTGCCGAGACCGGTTATGACGGAGACCCTGACCAGCGCTTCCTCGATCCGGCCTGCGGCTCCGGGACGTTTCTCATCAAGGCCATTAACCTGGTGGTACAGAACCATCTGAAGGAGCTCAACGAAAATCCCGCCGAGACGGCGGCGAAGATGCTCAATAATATTGTTGGATTTGATATAAATCCCCTGGCCGTTTTGGCCGCCCGGACTAATTACCTAATATCCTTTGCTAAATTTTTACCCCATGTCCGACCAGTTACCATACCGGTTTATCTCTGTGACTCCATAGTAACTCCTTCGGAATCACGCAAGAATGGAGAGTTTGCTTTTGATAATAATCCCGTTGTCTTCCCAACTTCCAAGGTGGATTTTAAATTCCCGCATTTTATGCTGGAAAAAAAATGGATAGATCGTTTCACCGAAGCCGTGGAGCAGGCGCTCAAAAGCATGATGACGCCCGAAGTGTTTCTCAAGAGCTATTTTCAAGACAGCGACCTGGAGCCGCTGGATGAGGACCTGATAAAAGAGACCTATGGACAAATCAGGGACATGGAAAAAAGGGGAGAGAACGGAATCTGGGCGCGTTACATCAAGAATGCCTTTGCCCCCGCCTATCTCGGAAAATTTGACTTTGTGATCGGAAACCCGCCCTGGATCCGCTGGGGGCTGCTCTCGGACGAATACCGGGAGAGGACCTTGCCTCTCTGGCATCGTTATGGATTATTTTCGCTCAAAGGGCATGAAACCAGACTCGGCGGGGGCGAAAAGGACTTCTCCATGCTCTTTACCTATGCCTGCGCTGATAACTACCTCGAAGAGGGAGGGCGGCTCGGCTTTTTGATCACTATTGAAGCATTCAAGGCCAAGGGGGCCGGCGAGGGCTTCCGCCGCTTCATCATTCCCGCGGACAAGGGCAATGAAATCCCTCTCTCCGTGCTGGGCATGTATGACATGGTCCATCTCCAACCCTTCCATGCCGCCAATAAGACCTCGCTATTCGTCCTGGAAAAGGGCAAGCCGACCCGTTATCCGGTAGCGGTGAAGTCATGGCGGAAAAAACCCCGCGCCGGCAAGATCAAGCCCACTTTGAGCCTCAAACAAGTCCTGGAGAAATGCGAGGTCCAGGAGTTGGAAGGATGGCCGATTGATCCGAAAAAACCGGCCTCTTCATGGCAGACGGCAACGAAAAAAGCTTTGAAAAGATTGGGCTCATTAAAGGGGAAAAATATTTATGTCGCGCGTCTCGGGGCAAGGGTAGAGCCCTATGGTGTTTTTTGGCTCAAGCTCAAGGAGGTCAGGCCGGACGGCAAGTTGGTGGTGGAAAATTGGAATGATCGCGGAAAGATGACCATCAGAAAGACCACCCAGGCCATTGAGCCGGACTTGGTTTATCCAGCGGTTAGCGGTGGAGATATCAAGCGGTTCGGCATGAACAAACACTTTTATTTGCTCATTGCTCAAGACCCGAAATCAAGAGCTGGATATTCTGAAGAATATTTCATTCAAAACAATCTTGCGCTCACGCTTGGTTATCTGGTGCAATTTAAAAAGGAGTTATCGGGTCGCGCGGCATATAAGAAATATTTTCATAAGGAAATAAAGAAGAAAGGCGGCGCATCTCAAAAAGTGCCTTTCGCGCCGTATTGGAGCATGTATAATATAAGCGATTACACATTTGCTAAATACCGTGTCGTCTGGAAGCGCATGGCTTCGAGGATGGAAGCTGTGGTATTATCAAGGATGAAGACGGAGTTCGGGATGAGGCCGGTTATCGCCACTGACACCACGTCGCTGATCGCGCTTGATAAT
>DATKZS010000088.1:0-33986 GCA_035527835.1 bacterium | reverse complement strand
GTCGTGGACGACCTTGCCCACGGAATCATCGAGCTCGCGGGCGAGGTTCAGGATAAATTGGGAGTCGAACACGAAGTCGCCGCCGAGCTTTTCCTCGGCGTCGGCCAGGAGGTCGAGGGCGCGGTTGTTCTCGCTGAGCAGGCCGCGGAACTTCTCGATTTTCAAGCGCAGGGCTTGCAGGCCCTGTTTTTTCCTCGCGCCCCTAAAAATGTTCCAGCCGCCCGGCATGTTCCTCCTAATTCACCGCCATCAATGCGTCTCGCCTTTGCCGCCGAAAATGAAGCCGGTGGCGAGGCCGGCGACGATGGCGATGGCGGCGGCGAGCACGCCGTAAAGGAGGCCGCGGTTCTTGGCCATGTCGTAGATGAATTGGACGCCACTCGAGAACTGGAGGGTGAGCTCTCCCTCGCCTGCGAGGACGCCCTTGCCGTCATTGAAGGCGAAGACCTTGACCTGGTATTCGCCGCGGGGGGCCTTGGGCGGCAGAAAAAAGTAGGCTAAGTCCAGCCTTGGGCTGACAATGGGGCCCACCGGGACGCCGTCATCGCGGACGGAAAAGAGCTTTTCCTTTTCCTTGAGCTTGATGAGTTCGGGGTAAAGGTCGCGGGCGTGCTGATCGGCGCCGGTGGTCACCTGGTCTTCGAGGGCGTCGTAGCCCAGCCCCAGCCTTTTCAGCTCTTCGGGGGAGGCGATTTTATCCAGCGGCCGCGAAGAGCGGATAATGAAGATGGCGGGAACGTCCTTGTACTCCACCTCGCCCACGTTCATCCACAGCACCCCAGCCCTTTTACCTTTTTTCTGGAGGGTGAGGTCTTTGCGCTGGCCGGTGACCAGGATCACGGCGTCATCAAAGAAGGGCATATCGGCGCGGACGGTGACCTTGCGGCCTCCGTAGAAGAAGCCGATCTTGACCAGGGCCGGGTCCACGCCGACCCCGGCGCCTCCCTGGGCGTGAGCGTTCAGCGCCGCCAGGCAAAGGAACGGAGCAACCACGGCCGCAATCGCGCGCCGGTCCATTAGTGGCCTCCCTTGTAGGAAAGCAGGATCTCGGGGTGGGCCAGGAGTCCGTAGAGCATCTTGACCATGACCACGAGCACGATTACGGACATCAGGACCTTGAGCTGGTCGGCTTTGAGGCGTTTGCTGACGCGGGCGCCGATCTGGGCGCCGATGACCGAGCCGATGAGGAGCATGAGGGCCAAGAGGAAATCCACGGTATGGTTCATCCATGACTGCATGACGGTGACGTTCAAGCAGGTGAAGAGGATCTGGAAGAGGCTGGTCCCGACGACCACGTGCATGGGCATGCGCAGGAGGTAGACCATTACGGGGACCATGATGAAGCCGCCGCCGACCCCCATGATGGCGGCGAGCACTCCGACCAGGGCGCCGAGGAAGAGGGGGGTGATGGCGGAGAGACTGATGCGGGAGCGCTTGAACTCCATCTTGAAGGGGAGCCCGCTGACGAGGCGGGAGTAGATGGATGGCCGGGGCGCGGTGGGCGGCCGGGGCTCGGGCTCGGGCCGGCCGCGCAGTCCGCGGATGCTGTCGTAGAACATGTAGGAGCCGATGCTGCCCAGCATGACCACGTAAAAGATGGTGATGACGAAGTCGGCCGAGCCGGTGGCGCGCAGCAACTTGATGAGGCGGACGCCCAGGGTGCCGCCGACGATGCCGCCGATCAGGAGCAGGAGCCCCATCGCGAAGTCCACGGTCCCGCTGCGGGCGTGGGCATAGGTCCCGGAGGTGGAGGCGGCCACGATCTGGTTGGAGTCGGAGGCCGCGGCCACGGTGGGCGGGATGCCGATCATGATCAGGAGCGGGGTAAGCAGGAATCCGCCGCCGACCCCGAACAGGCCGGAGAGGAACCCGACGGCGCCGCCGAGGCCCAGGAGAAGGAAGAGGTTGATGCTGTTGCCCGCGATTGGCAGGTAAATGTGGAAGCCCATGGTATTTGGTTGTGCTCCTTGTCTATTTTGAGCAGGGCGTAGAGCGGAGGGAGTAGGGCGTGGAAGAAATACGACGTCCGCAATTTTTAAATGACGCCGTTCCCTCTACGCCATACGCCCTTCGACCTCCGCCCTACGCTTTCCATCATAACCCATTTCCCGGCCGGCCGTGAATCATTCGTTTTCTTTGAAGACGGGCAGGTCAAGGTGGAAGGTGGTCCCCTTGCCGACCTCGCTTTCCACGGTGATGCCGCCGTCCATTTTCTGGATGATGCCGTAGCTCACGGAGAGCCCGAGCCCCGTGCCTATGCCCTCTTCCTTGGTGGTGAAGAAGGGGTCGAAAATCTTGGTCCGGTTTTCCTGGGGGATGCCGCAGCCGGTGTCGGTGACGTCAATTCTGACGAATTTCTCCGATTCCCTCCGGGCCTCGACCTTGAGCCTGCCGCCGTCGGGCATGGCCTGGATGGAGTTGAGGAAGAGGTTCAAGAAGACCTGCTCAAGGTTTCGGAAATTGCCGCGGACGCGGGGCAGAGGGTCGGCGAACGACGCTTCGGCCTCGACGTGGCCGAGGTTCATCTCGTTCTTGACCAGGGCGAGGCTGGTCCTGATGAGCTCGGGGACCCCGATGGGCTCGAACTTTGACTTTTCCAAGCGGGTGAAATCGAGGAGGTTGCGCACGGTGCCGCTCGCGCGTTCGACCTCGATGAAGATGTCCTGGAGCATCTTCTTTTTCTGGTCGTCGGAGTAGTTCTCGAGACCGTCGAGCATGGCCTCGGTGGTGAGGCTGATGTTGTTCAAGGGGTTGTTGAGCTCGTGGGCGATGCCGGAGGTGAGGGTGCCGATGGCGGCCATTTTGCGCGACTGCACCAGTTGCTCCTGCTTGTCGTGGAGCTCGCTGATCATGCGGTTGATGGCGATGGCGAGGTTGGAGAACTCGTCGCGGTATTTGCGGCGCGGCGTGATGAGGGTGAAGTCGCCCTCGGCAATGCGCTGGGTGTAGCCCACGGCGCGGCCCAGCGGCTGGAGGATCTGGCGGGTGAGCTCGGTGGCGAGCCAGACCATGACGATGAGGTTGATGGCCAGCGAGAAGAGGGCGACGAGGGTGAAGGTGTGGGCGGTGGCGCGCGCCTTTTCGCGCTCCTTCTTTTCCAGGTCGGAGGCCAGGAGCAGGAGCTGGTGTCCGGAGGCGCGGAGGTTCTCCTCCAGCTCCGGGTCGCGCGCCGCGGTTTCCGCCCCGCCCGGGCCGGGTTTTTGGGAGAGCAGGGAATTGAGGAGCTGCTTGTACTCGTTGAGGTTCTCGGTCAGCGCCTCAAAATCGCGGCGCCGGAGCACGGAGCCCATCTCGGAGGCGGCGCTTTGCAGGACGTTGCCGGCGGCGTTGGCGTTATTGAGGGCCTCATAGAGGTCGCTCCTGGAGCCGTAGAGGAAGAAGTTTTTTTCGTAGCGCCTGGCTTCCTGGATCTCGTTGGAGAAGTTGCGGGCCTGCTCCAGGAACTCCTGCCTGGCGTCGAGGCGGAGGATGAAGATCATGGAGGTGGTGGCGATGCCGAAGGAAAAGAGGAAGGCCAGGATGAAGGCGATGATGATGCGGAAACGGATGGAGAAGCGGGGCCGCTCCGCCAAGGATTTCTCCGCGGACAATGCCTGGTCGTTCGATGGGGTCAGGGGATCGCTCTTCATTACTTGACCTTGATTACTGCTCGGGCCGGGGCATTGGCCGGCGGCCGCCGCCGGAGGGTCCCCGGGTCCGGCCTTTCCCGGAACCATTCACGGCGTCAGGGCGTCATGGATTTGATGTCAATCTGGATGTCCTTGAGTCCCTTGATCCCTTCCGCATTCTTATTGATGTCCTGGAACAATTTCTCGCGCTGCGACACCAGGGCGCTGGTCTTGACGTGGACGGTCCCGTCGTGGGCGGTGACCTCGGCGTCGGGCTTGACCGATATGATGGCGGCCTTGACCTTGGCGGAGAGGGCGAGGTCGGCCAGGGCGCGCCCGGACTCGGGAGTGGTCTGAAAACGCGGGAGGCCCACGGTGTGGCAGATGATGTCGGCCGCGTCGGCGGCGGTGATGGTCTTGATGTGGACGACCAGGTCGTAGAGGCTGGGGTCGGTGGTGTCAATGCCGTAGAGATGGCGGCTCCAGCGGGCCCGCTCCTCATCGTCTTTCTTCAGGACCTGGAGGGCCTCTTTTTCCGAGATATGCTCGCGCTCCACCTCGAAGCGGACGCGGTCATCCATGTCCGCGATGATCCTGACCTTGAGCACGTGCGACACGCCCTTCAAGAAGAAGTGCCCGGCCAGGCCGTGATAAACGGCGTTGTCCTTTTGCAGGTGTTCGAGCAGCGCGGCCTGGAAATAGGCCACGAAGCGCTCCTGGCCGTAGGTGAAGCGGCTCAGGATGGAGGGAGCGTCGTGGATGGCGCGGACCAGCTTGATCTCCGGGATGTTGAACTCGTCGGAGGCCTCCTCGATCACGTCGTCGCGCGCGATGCAGCTATAGCCGAGCTTCTGGGCGACCTTCTCCGCCACCTCCTTGCCCCGGCTGTAGGAGCCCCTCGAAATGGTGATAATGGACATTACTCAGTCCCTCGCTCGCTGCCAGAGATGGCCGGGCAAACCCACAACACCCGGTAATTCAAGATATCAAAAAGCCGGTCGCAAGTCAATTCCACAACCGCGCGGCGCGGGAAAGCGGCCACGGAATTTAAACGGATGAAAACGGGCCGGACGGATTTACGGCAATGTATCAACTTGATCGGCGATTACGTTTTCAGCCCTGAAAGGGCGATAATAAGATAGCCCAGGGTTGGCCGTCCTCGGCCTACCCTGGGATATCGGACCACATAAAATCCTTGTCAGCCCTGAAGGGGCGAAATAAAAATGCAACTTGGCGCGAATTGCCCTGAAAATACTCATCTGTAATTCGGATACACCACTCCGCCTTAATTCCGACTCGCCGTGCACGGAGCCGCCACGGTCACCGCTTCAAGAACCGGTAATGGCTGAGCACCTTTGCCATCCGCTCCTCGTCATCGAACAGGTCGGCCATCATCTCGACGAACTCAGAGGCCGCGCGGCTGCCGGTCTCCCGCAGGCACAGGGCCGCCTCGCCGATGAACTCATCCCGGTCCATCCGCCGGCCCGGCCACGGCCCCGCTCCGGTCAGGATCCACTCGATGCTCACGCCGCTCACCCGGGCCATCCGCAGCAGCACCCGCGGCGGCGGCGTCTCCAGGTCCGCCTCGTAGCGGCCGACCAGGGCCGGCTCCACCCGCACCATCTCCGCGAACTCGGCCGGCGTCAAATCGCCGCGGAGCTTCCGGATCCTGCCCCCTCTGGTTTCCGGCCCGCGCTTTTTCATGCCTGCCCGCCTTGGTTGACTATTAACAGATCGCATCCGGCATTGTCAATCCCCCCTCGGTGCCTGGCACCAACTTAATCAACTTAACGGATCCTTGAATTCCCTCTATGCCCCATGATATGATGCCGCCATGGGCCGGAAGAGAAGAGCGCAGTTCCCTGGCGCCGTCTATCACCTCACCGCCCGCGGCAACAACCGCCAGGACATTTACCTGGACGACCATGACCGCTACGCCTTCATGGAGATGCTGGCTCAGGCCGTGGAACGCTATGACCTCAAAATCCACGCCTTCTGCCTCATGACCAACCACTACCACCTCTTCCTCCGAACCCGCGAGCCCAACCTGGCCCGCGCCATGCACTGGCTCAACAACCGCTATACCAAGCGCTTCCTGTTCCGCCATGAGCGGTCCGGCCACCTCTTCCAGGGACGCTACCAGGCGGTGCTGATCGTGGACGAGGCCCACTGGATCACCCTCGCCCACTACATCCACCTCAATCCCGTGCGCGCCGGCATTGTAACCGACCCCGCCTCGTACAACTGGTCCAGCTTCCTCGATTTCACCCGGCCCGCCGCCAGATATCCCTGGCTCGACCACGAGTGGGTCCTCGCCCGCTACGGCCATTCGCCCGGACAGAGGCGCAGGCGATACCGCGAGGCCTGCCTCATGCACTCGGAAAAAGGCCCCGACTTCTGGCAGGGACTCATCGCCTCCATCATGCTGGCCGCGGACGAGACCAAGGACAAGCTCTCGCGAAAAGAGAAGAAGAGACAGATAGACCCCAAAAACGGTTTTTATAAACGCGCCAGCCAGCCGAACCCGGAAGCGGAGCTCAAGAAAATCGCGGCCGCCTTCAAAATTGACCAGCGCGACCTCCTCGCCAAGCGCAGGAACTACACTCCCAAAATGGCGGCCTACTATCATCTTGTCCGCCGCTGCGGAATGTCGTTCAAAGACGCCGGCAACATGCTCAACGTGAGCCACGCCGCTGCCTATAAAGGGCTCAAGATCTTTGAAAAAATGATGGCCGAGGACGCGAGAATCAACAAATTGATGGGGCAGTTAAGTTGATTAAGTTGGTGCCAGGCACCGGTCCCCCGATGACCAACCGCGACGGCAACCACGGACGCCCGCACGCCTGGGCCGGGCCGCTTGGCTTGATGCTTTTGGCCCTGGCCCTGTCGCTCGCGGCCCTGGCCGCTGACGACTGGATCATGTTCGCGGGCCAGCAGGACGGCCCGGCGGGCCCGGGCCAGACAGACCTCGCCACCTTCGCCCACCGGAAGTATCCGGGCATTTACTGGTCCGAGGTGTATTACCACGAGATGAGCTTTAGCGACGAGACCATGATCACGGTGCAGGTCGGCATCAATATCAAGGACGCCACGATCATTTTCGCCTATTGCCGGCCCGGTCAAAAGCCGTTCACCGAGTTCCTGGTCGTGGACCAGGGCGAGGCCCGCTTCGATTCGCAGGGCTTCGGGCTCACTATCGGCGATAACCGGGTCTGGCTGGCCGGGGACAAGTATCACCTCAGCCTGAGCTACGGCAAGGTCCAGGCCAACATCACCTACGACATCCTGGGCCCGAGCGTGTCCTTCGGCGACGGCAGGCTCCGCTACCCGGACGGCAAGAGCTTCACCTGTTACAGCTTCCCCATCACCTGGGCCAGGGTCCGGGGCCGTGTCGTGGTTGACGGCAAGGCCCATGACCTCACCGGCTTCGGCAGCATGAACCACGACGTGGGCGTGCTCTCTCCCCTTTATACGCCCGCCAACTGGCAGGCCTTCTGGTTCTACGGCCCGGACCACGCGCTCATGGTCGCGGACTTCTTCACCAACCCCGAGTTCGGCCGCGTCCTTTGCCAGCGCCTGATTTTCGTGGACAAGGACGGCGTGTTCTCCTCCACTAAATTCCCCATGCAATGGGACGATTGGGTGGACGCCCCGGGCATTCCCTTCCGCTACCCGCGCCATTACTCTCTGGCTGCGGAGGCCGGGGGTGCCAGGCTCGAAGCCGAGATCAAGGGCCGCGACGTGCTTCTCCTCGAAGACCTCTTCAGCAACCTCCCCGCCGTGCTCCGGCCCATCGCCAAACAGATCACCCGAAACGGCTGGACCGTGGACTACTGGTCCGACTACGACCTCACCTACACCCGCGGCGGCAAGACCGACACCTTTCACGGCCGCGGGATCACCCGATGGACCGACCTGGAAAAGGAAAAAAACAGTAGCAAGTAGCAAGTAGCCGGCAGCCAGTAGCCAGGGATGGAGGAGAAGAGAGGAGCAAGGATAAGAGGCATTGAGTGGGCAATAATAACGGGCTCACGCGAAAAATGGAGTAATTCACCAAGGAGGTCTGGATGCGGCCCGCGTTCTCGATCAAGCCCCAGTGCAACCCGTCCCCGGACATGGCGCGCCCGGCAGGATTTGAACCTGCGACCTACGGATTAGAAGTCCGTTGCTCTATCCGGCTGAGCTACGAGCGCGTGCGGGAGGCGGCGCGGCGCCTTTGAACAGGGGATTTTCCGCCGCTTTCCGGGCCGGCTTCTCATCTTCAAGATAAACCCGCGCGTTTGGCCTGTCAAATCAGGGCGGCGTCAGTCTGCCCAGAAATCACCTGGCAGGACGGGCATGCCTGGCTGTCCTCTGCCCGTCCTGCGTCGGATGGACAAGAATGTCTGTCCTGCCGCCATATCGAGCATTCTTGGGAAGCGGAAAGATACTGGTATAATGCCTCATCATGGTTCCTGCCTCACGCTCTGTCCGCCAGTAATAACAAGTCCTGCTGTCCAAGGCAACCTCTGTTAACCTATCTACGCGGCGCTGCTGCCGGACCTGGCCGGGCTTCGGGTGAGCATTTACGAGCGGGACAACCTTGGAGTGCGGCGGCACGACGCGCTTTCATTGGCCTCGCAACACCATAAGCGCTGAATATTACCTCGGAGTCGCGGAGAACTTATTATATCATCTTTGTCGGCTCATGGATGACCGGCGCGGAGTTTGCCGTTAAAAAGGGAAAAGTGTTTATCGTCAGGCCGGGCGCGCACAAGTTCAAAAAAGAAATCAGCCAGGTGACCTTTAACGGTAAAAACGCGCTCGCCATGGGCAAAAAGATTTACTTTTGAATCAATTTGAGTTTTTAATTTTTGTTTTAACTTAGGACTTGTGGCACCAAAATAATTCTGTTTTAGCGGGACACGGGATATATTAGATCGGACCTCGCGGGTGGCCCTGGCTTAACAAAAGCCGTTTGGGTGAATGAGGCCGGTCCTAAACTTGAAGAATGGCGCACTCTTCGCGAGTGACGTCGAATAGATGGCTGGAAGATTCCGTGTACAAACACCGTGCCCGACTTGACAGGCTTGCTCATAGATGGGCCACCCAGCCGACAACGGTAATCATGGCGACTCATCTTTCGCTCCGGGATTGTCGTTCAAGATAATTCCTCCATCGCCACGAAATCCCGTCATCCTCCTCCTGGTAATAAAGAACGCCTTTTTCAACCGCGTGGGTCAGAGCCGTTTTTAATGGCGCCGGCGAGTAGCCGTTGACGGCGACAAGTCTCTCCCACAGCCGCTCGAGCCGATCATTGGAGGAATGAGAATCATCTTGAACGCGGCCATGGGTCTCCACGGCTCTTTCCATCATCAGTTGATAGGTTTGCATGTTCCGCTCCAGAATGTCCATTAAAGAGGACTCCTCCTCGCCGGTTTCTGCCCTGTCAACGCGTTCCGCGATAATGGCCAGCCATTTTAGAGCGTTCTCTTCCCACTCGATGACAATTGAATCCAACGTCTTTTTATCGACCGCGGACGTCTCCACGATGGCTCTATTGCCGTGATACTCCGACCAGTCGTCCGTCAGGATACGCAGGCCATAGTCATCGCTATGTTCTCGAACCATCGTGCCGGGAAAGGGCGCCAGTAAATGATAGCCGTACTTCACGCCCATTTTATTAAGCTTCTTCGCAAAGGTGACCGTCTCTTGCAGCGTTTCCGGCGTTTCACCGGGCAGTCCGAGGATAAAGGAGGCGCAAGGCAGAATTCCGACCTCACTGCAGGCTTTCACCGCCGCGATTACCTGATCGGTTGTGATCCCCTTCTGAATGGTTTTCAGAATATCCGCGTTGGCGCTTTCCACTCCGAAGCTGACCGAGTGGCATCCGGCCGCTTTCATGGCGGCCAAGAGTTCCGTCGAGACGGTGTCCACCCTCGCGAAAGATGACCATTTGATCTTCAGGTTCCTGCGCGCGATCTCATCGCAAATGTCCAGACAATGCCTTTTATTGGCCGTGAACAGATCGTCCGCGATGTTTATCTGCGAGAATCCCAGGGTGCCCAGATATTCCAACTCGTCCACCACCAGGTCGGGCCTTCGGTAGCGGACCTTGGCCCCCACCATACTGCGCCCCACGCAGAAAATACATTTGAACGGGCAACCACGGCTGGTCGTCATGCTGATCGCCAGATTCAGGGCCTTATACCTCCCAAGCGGCAGCAGGTGGCGAGCCGGAAGAGGGAGGGAGTTCACGTCAAGTGGCTCCAAATGGGGAGCCGTCCGTATGATCAGATCACCGTGTCTGAAAACGATTCCGTGAACCTCATCCAGCGGCTTTCCCAACTCCACGGTCTTGACTACGTCGACGATCGTTCGCTCTCCCTCTCCCAGGACGATTAGATCCAACTCCGGATACTGCTCCATCGTTTCCTCGGCGCAAAACGTCACGTGGGGCCCGCCCATGACGGTCGTCACCCCAGGGGCAATGTCCTTGACGTCCCTTATCACGCGCATGGCCTCATGGAAATTCATGGTGACGGCCGTTAGCCCCACGAAACGCGGCTGGAGTTCGAGCAGAACAGAGTTCAGTTCATTCTTGTCGTAAGGGAAAACCACGTAGTCTAAAAGTCTCACATCAACTCCCGCCGACTCAAGGGCGGAACCGATAAAGGCGAGACCCAAGGGAGGTGAGGGCACCTCCGAGATGGGATAGTAAGGATTGACAAGTAAAAATCTCATGGCGTTTAAACTTCTTTCTCTTTGGCCGTTATTTGCAACGTCCGTTCGGACGGATTCGTTTATCTTGTCTGGAATTATGCGGCATCCCGCTCTCCCTACGAATTCCATCTGCTCGCTCCATTGATCACCCGCTATAATTCTCCTCAGTACGTCCGTGATCTCGCTTCCACCCATAATTTGCGGGCAAATTCAACAGCCTGAATCCTTGTAAAACACACTTTGAACATACCAATCCGCAACCCCCATGTCAAAAATAAAATTATCTCTGGGAAACCGCGATTTTGGCTAACCATAGCCAAACACCGCTCGGTAGTGAGATGCCTGCGGGAAGGCGGATGTGACGTGAACGTGCCACTGCCGGGCATGATACGCCACTTTCGCCCCCACCTTGATCAGGCGACGGATCATCCATTCAATCGAGCGCCGGACTTCTTCGCCGAAAAGGTAAAACTCCCGAATCAGGTAAAGAAGGTTGTAGGCCAAAACGCCCATCTTCAAACGGGCATGGTTGGCGTCGAAACTGTGACAACTGGTCTTGTCCCAACGGAGGGTGTTCTTGCCTTCCTTGATCCGGTTCTCCACCTCGCCACGGCCGTTGTAGACCTTCACTATCTCCTCGCTTGTCAGCCTCGAATTGCTGACAATGAATCCGATCCGGGGGAAAAGCTCGCCTGAATGCCATTCGATCTTGCAGACCACCCGGCGCGGCCGGCTCCAGCTTTGGGCCTGGTAGTGAAAATCAATGATCCTCACCTGAACCCCGCTCTTGGGAGGTCGGCCCACCGGACGGGTGAGGTAAGGATCAATCATCTCATAGAGGACTTCATTGGCGCGGAGCCGGATGAAATAGGTGATCCGATGGGCCTCGCAGAACTCGTAAAGCTCGGGGTCAGCAAAGGCCGCGTCACCTCGAAGCCAGAACAACTGAAACCATGAACGGTATCGCTCCACAATCGGCCTGATAAAATCAACCGAGCCATTGGCGGAATGAACGTTGCCGGGCCTGAGCTTCGAGCCCAGACAGGTCCCATCGCTGGTGAAGCAAAAAAGCGGATGAAAGCAATTCTTGCCGAAATGGCCGTTGTAAGCGACATTCTCCTGGGCGCCATAGGCAGGGTCTTCGGTGGAATCGAGATCGATGATCAAGCGGCGCTTGTCCTGGCTGGAGAGAATCACGTCGTTGCTTCTCAAGAGCGCTTCATCAAGGCCGGCGAGACCTGCCGCATTGCCGAGAATGCCGTTCTCCAGTCGGGAGAGCATGGACTGGCCCGCTCCAAGATCATGGTCCTTGCCGATGGCCAGCCGAAGGGCGGGATCGATCCGGAGATGGTCGGCGTCGTTGCAGTCCTCATAACCGGCGGCGATCTGATAAACTCGTTGCCGTATCATCTGAACGATGGTGTGCCGGGTATGGCGAGGAAACCTTGAGTCGTCGATGCTGTCCTCCATCGGGCCGATGATGCCGAAGCGTTCATCAACTTCGCGGAGCATGAGCAAGCCCACATCAGAGGTGATCTTCGCGCCCTGAAAATCAATCATCACCGAGCGGTTGAATTCCGGCCTGATCGCACCTTTTTCAGCTTCACCAGCATCATGCATCACATCTTCTTCCGAGCGTCGGATTTTACTCCATTATATCAGCATGATATCGTCAGGTCAAGAACTTTTTTTGGTTTGTAGCCGCATAATCTGGGATAATGTCGGCCCATGGAAAAGAAATTATCCACGAACGCGCGCCTGGTCATGCGGGAGGTCGAGCGGCTGATGCCCTCGATCCGGCGGCTGCATTCCGAGATCCACCGTAACCCGGAAATCTCGCTCCATGAGCATCATGCCTCGGAGCTGCTTGCCGGGTTCCTGGCCGGCGAGGGCTTCCGGGTGAGGCGGGGCCTCGGCGGGCTGGCCACGTCGTTCCGCGCGGACGCGGGGCCGCGCAGCGCCCGGCCGCGCGCGGCTTTTTTGTGCGAGTACGACGCGCTGCCGGGCTTAGGCCACGCCTGCGGGCACAGCGTGATCGCGGCGGCGGGGGCGGCGGCGGGCGCGGTGATGCGCCGTTTGTTCCCGGAGCTGGCGGTGACGGTGATGGGGACGCCGGGGGAGGAGGTCGGGGTCGGCAAGGTGGCGCTCATCAAGGCGGGCGCGTTTAAGGGCATTGACTTCGCGATGATGGTGCATCCGTCGTCGCGGCGGCAGGCGGTGCGGCTGTTCCTGGGCGTGTTGCGGCGCACCTATACATATCTTGGCGCGCCCGCTCACGCCGCGGCCTTCCCGGAAAAGGGGCTGAACGCTCTTGACGCGGTGGTGCTGTTTTACACCGGGGTTTCCGCGCTCAGGCAGCAGCTTCCGGGCGAGGCCAGGGTGCACATGATCATCACGGACGGGGGCCAGGCGCCGAACATCATCCCCGAGCGGGCCCAGGCGCAGTGCGTGATGCGGGCGCTCGACCTTGAGGTGCTCGAGGGACTGGTGAAAAAGGTGGACGCCTGCGCGCGGGGCGCGGCGCGGGCCACCGGCACGCGCCTTCAGATCGCCGCGGCGCACGACCTGATCCTGCCGCTGAAAGTCAACCGTACCCTGGCGCGGGCGTATGAAGAGCAGGCGGCGGCGCTCGGGCTTGAGACGTTCCACGTCCCGGAGCACAAGCACATCGGCTCGTCGGACATCAGCAACCTCTCCCACGTGATGCCGGTGATCCATCCGCACGTGCCCATCGCGCCGGCCGGGTCGGTGGCGATCCACACCCGCGAGTTCGAGCGCGCGGCGGGAGGACCGGGCGGAATGGCCGCGGCGCGGGAGGGCGCGGGCCTGCTCGCGCTCACCGCGCTCACGGTCCTTGGCGACCGGAAGCTCTTCCAGGAGATGACGCGGGAATTCAAGGCGGGCGGACGGAAGATACCGCGGGGACTGAAATGATGGTCCTCGGGTGCACTACTCTTTTCCAAGAAGAGAATAAGACAGGACAGTGCTGTCCAAAATAAACGGACCGGAGAACCGCCAAGACGCCAAGAGCGCCAAGGATTATTTTTAAACACGATTTTAAGAGGGCTTGGGCGCGAATGTTTCTTGCTTGGCGCTCCCGTCGGCCGGTTCGCCAAGCCGGTTGGGGCCAACGCTGCGGAGTTGTTCTTTGCCGGGCCGCAAAGAAACATCATGATTTACTTGACGATCCTTGGCGTTCTTGGCGTCTTGGCGGTTTTCTTACGGCCTATTTTGGACAAGAGTGAAGACAGGATTAACAGGATTCACGGGATAAGAAAAAAAAGATTAATAAAAATCCTGTTAATCCTGTTAATCCCGTCTGAAAAATCTTCATAATATGCGCAAGCGATCCTCCCGGGCTTGAGAAGCGTCCCGCGATATGAAATCCTATTGGCACGGTCATGGCTCAGGAGAAACAGTTGCGTTTCAGCGTGGTGATCCCTGTTTACAACAGCGGGCGGTGGGTGGCCGAGGCCGTGGAGAGCGCGCTCGGCCAGGGCCGGGATGATGTCGAGGTGATCGTGGTGGATGACGGCTCGACCGACGACACGCCCGCGGTGCTCGCGCGCTTCGCCGGCCGGGCGCGGGTGATCCGGCAGGAAAACGGCGGGGTCTCGGTGGCGCGGAACCGGGGCATCGGGGAAGCGCGCGGCGAGTGGATCGCGTTCCTGGACGCGGATGACCGCTTCCGGCCGGGCCATCTCGACCGGCTCGACCGTGCCGCTTCCGCGCATCCGGACGCCGGGCTCATCTACGCCGATGCAATGCTGATTGACGGCGAGGGCCGGGAGATCAAGCCTAAAACCGCGCGTGACCCCGGCCCTGACCCTTTCACCTCGCTGCTCCTGAGAAACGTCATCACGACGTCGGCGACGGCGGTCAGGGCGGGGTGCCTGAACCAGGTGGGCGCTTTTTATCCTGTTCTGAAAGGGCCGGAGGACTGGGACCTATGGCTCCGGCTCGCGGCCCGGTTCACGGTGGCGCGCATTCCCGAGATCAGCGTTGATTACCGGAAACACGGGGCCGGGTTGGTCCACACCCGCGGAGTGTCCATGCGGGAGGACAACCTCACGGTCATCGCGCGCGCCGCTTCCCTCCGGCCCGGCCTGCCGGAAGAGGTGATCAGGAAGGCACGCGCCAACTGCTTCTTGGAAAGCGCGGTGCGCCTGGCCGCTGGAGAAGAAGCGTCCGCGACACGCCAGGAACTGGTCTCGGCCCTGCGCTTGAACCCCATGCTGCCAGCGGCCTGGGCCTTGTTTGCGCTTACCCTGGGAGGCCGGCCAGCCCTTCGAATGGCCATGTCCTTCCGGCGGAGGCGGGAGAGAGTGAGATGACCGGCCCCATCCGGATCACGCACCTCATCACCGACTCGGGCACGGGCGGCGCCGAGAAAATCCTGTACGAGCTCGTGCGCCGCCTGGACCCCGAGCGCTATCAAAGCCGCGTGATCGTGATGAAGCAGCCGGGCCGGACCGCGCAAATGCTCGTCGAGTCCGGCGTCCCGGTTCTCTCGCTTAAGCTCCCGGCCCGGACCGGGGCCGCGTACTTCCTCAAAATGCCCCTCGCCTTCTTCAAGCTGCTTCGCGAGCTAAAAAGCGAGCGGCCGCACGTGCTGCACTGCTGGCTGTTCCAGGCCAACCTGCTGGGCCGCCTGGCCGCTCGGCTCACCGGCGTCCCGGCCAATATCTCGGGGCTTAGGGTGGCGGAGATGGAGCGGACGGGCCAGTACGGTCCGGACCGGTGGAGCGCGGGCCTGGTCACGCGCTACGCGGCGGTGTGCGAGGCGGTGGCCGCGCACTACCGCGAAAAGCTCGGGCTCGCCGCGGAAAGGATCGCGGTGGTCAGGAACGGCATAGACCCGGTCCCGTTCGCGGAGGCTGACCCAGGGGCGCTCAAGCGCGAGCTGGGCATCGCGGAAGGGTCGAGGGTGATCGGCGCGCTGGGCCGACTGCACCGGCAGAAGGGCCTGGACACCCTGGTCCGCGCCATGCCCGCGCTGCTTGGCCGCTTCCCGGACCTGGTGCTGGTGATCGCGGGCGACGGCCCGGAGCGGGACCGGCTCGGGCGGCTCGCGGAGTCGGAAGGCGTTGCGGGCAGCGTCAAGTTCCCGGGAGAGTGGCATCGGGCGCCGGAATTCATGGCCGCGCTCGACGTGTTCGTGCTGCCCTCCCGCTGGGAAGGCATGCCGAACGCGCTCCTGGAGGCCATGGCCGCGGGTGTGCCCGCGGTGGCTTCCCGGGTGGGCGGCGTAGCGGAGATCATGGCCGGCGGCGGACCCGGCGGCCCCGTGGCCGGCGAGACCGGGATCATGATCGAGCCGGAGGACGCCCGGGCCCTTGCCCGCGCCGTCTCGGCCCTGCTGGAAGATGAAAAGAGAAGGACCGCCATGGGTTCGAGCGCGAGACGGCGCGCCCGGTCGGAGTTCAGCCTGGACCAGATGGTGCGGGGCTACGAGGCGCTTTATAAGAGCCTTCTTGAAACGAGCTGATCCGGTGACTATGTCCGCCCCTCTATTTGAATCGGCCCGGTTGTTGTGCTAGTAATAATAGATTCAAGACCGGCAAGAAGCATAAGGGGAATTTCTCATGAAACGCACGTATCAGCCTCATAACACGAAGAGGCTTCGGACCCATGGTTTCCGGGCGCGGATGGCGACGAAGGGCGGCCGGCTGGTGCTCAACGCCCGGCGGCGCAAGGGCCGCAAGCGGCTTTCCGTGTCGGTGTCCACCGGCCGGAAATAACAGGCCATGTCCGGGCAAGGTCTTGCGCGCGGGGAACGAGTCAGGCGAAGCGGGGAATATCGGGAGATCCAGGGGCGGGGCCGCCGGGTTAGTGCTCCGCATTTTTATATCTTTTTTTTCCCGCGCGAAAGCGGCGGACTGCGCCTGGGCCTCACGGTGAGCCGGAAGTCCGCGGGCAAGGCCCACGACCGGAACCTGGTCAAGCGGCGGGCGCGCGAGTTCTTCCGGCGCAACAAGGGCCGCATCCGGGAGGGGCTGGAAAAAGGAGACGCGCCGGACGCGGATTGGGGTCTGGACCTGGTGTTCGCGGCCCGGCCGGGCGCGGCCGGGCTGGATCACGCGGCCACGGTCAAGGAGTTTGACGAGCTGATCGCGCGGCTGACGGATGAATACAAGAAAAAGTCAGGCCGGCGAGGTTGAAGAAATCCGCCGGTTTTAAGCCGGTGGCGCCTTTCGGACGCAGAGGGGGATCATGACGAGGGCCGCGGTGGCGATGCTGAGGTTTTACCAGCGGTGGATCTCGCCGCTTTTGCCGCCCGCGTGCCGGTTTGAGCCTTCCTGCTCCGCGTACGCGATGGAGGCGTTCAATAAGTACGGGTTCGGCCGGGGCTTCCGGCTCACGCTCCGCCGCCTGATGCGCTGCCACCCGTTTAATCCCGGGGGCTACGACCCGGTCCCCTGACCGGACCAGGGACTCGGAGGCGCTACGGCGCCAAGAAATCATGAAAATCTTTCAAGACAGGATTAACAGGATTTACAGGATGAAAAAACCAGAGGCCTATTCTGAACATCTTGTAAATCCTGTGAATCCTGTCCACATATCTTTTTGCAAGAAAAGCCATCAGCCATGCAAGAAAAGAACTTCATAATATTCCTGATCCTCTCGGTCATCATCATTTTCATCTGGTCCACCTTTTTCATGCCCAAGCCCAAGGTCGTTCCCAAGCCGGGGGATACGCAGGCCGGCTCGACGATGAGCCAGGTTACACCGCCTCCGTCGGGCGGGACCGCGCCGGCGGCCGGCAGCACCGCCCCTCCGCCGTCCTCACTCCCCGGCGGCACGGCCTCGGCGCCCGCCATGGCCGAGACCCCGCAGGGACCGACGGTCAAGGTGGTCACGGACGTGGCCGAGGTCGAGCTCACGCCTTTTGGCGCGGCGCCGCTTTCGTGGAAGCTCACCCAGTTCCCGAAGCAGAAGTGCTACAAGTACCGGATTAACATCGAGTGGCCTCCGCTCAAGGTCAATCCTCCCTGCGACACGTCTCCGGTGGACCTGGTGGAGGACGGCTCGCATTATCCGAACCTGCCGTTCATGGCGGAGGTCTCGGTGGACGGCGACAAGGTCCCGATGAGCGCGACGTGGGAGGCGGAGGCGCCGGAGGGCCTGGACCTCCGGGACGGGGCCACGGCCGGGCAGGTGGTTTTCCGGACCGCCATGGAAGACGGGCGGGTCCTGAAAAAGATTTACCGCTTCAAAAAGGACCGCTACGACGTGGGCCTCACCTTCCGGGTGGAGGGCGGCGAGACGCCCCAGCGCGCGCAGGCCGACGTGGCGATGTTTTACAAGTGGAGCCCGGACTCGAAAAGCCGGGTCCCGCGCTGGAACTACAACGGCCCCGAGGCCCACAACGGGAACGCCTTGATGCAGATGAAGCCGGACAAGGTGATCAAGGTGCCGTTCGAGACACGGGAGTCCGTGATATGGGCCGGGTTCTCGTACGATTATTTCCTGACGGCGGTGGTGGCGGGCGACACCTCGCGGTTCGTGTTCACCACCAAGTACATCGGGACGGAGGCCCAGAAGAAGGACAAGAAGGCGGAAAAGGACTTCGTGGGCTGGGCGCGGATCGCGGCCACCTCGCATGAGCTGGAGAGCGGCGAGGTCGCCCGGGCCGTGCTGTTCATGGGGCCGAAGCAGAAGGACATCCTGACGGGCGTCAGCCCCAGCCTGCGCTACTCCATTGACTATGGGATGCTGAAAATCCTGGTGCTGCCTCTTTTGGAAGCGCTGGACTGGATCAACGCCGCGGTGCACAATTTCGGGGTGTCCATCATCATCCTGACGGTGGTGCTGCGCATGGCCATGTTCCCGCTGACCCGGAAGAGCCAGAAGTCAATGAAGGACATGCAGAAGCTGCAGCCGGAGATCAAGGCGCTCAAGGAGAAGTATCCGGACGACAAGGTGAAGCAGAACGAGGAGATGCAGGCGCTGTGGCGCAAGCACAAGATCAACCCGGCCATGGGCTGCCTGCCGATGCTGTTGCAGATGCCGGTGTTTTTCGCGTTTTACAAGGCGCTGCTGATCTCGATCGAGCTTCGGCAGGCCCCGTTCTTCGGCTGGATCGTTGACCTCTCGGAGCGCGACCCGCTCTATATCTGGCCGGTCTTGATGGGCGCGACCCAGTTCATCACGCAGAAGATGACGCCGACCCAGATGGACCCGATGCAGCAGAAGGTCTTCCTGGTGATGCCGATCATCTTCATGTACATCCTGCGCGATTTTCCGTCCGGCCTGCTCATCTACTGGACGGTGCAGAATATCGTGGGAATCGGACAACAGCTTTACGTGAACCAACAAAAAGACCTGACCGACGTAAAAGGAAAATAGCCATGACCAATCAAGACGACAAATCCGACAAGGATAAAGACCGGATGGACGGCGAGAACGGCGAAGCCGAGCCCGACGACGTGCCCGCCGACGAGCAGACCCAGCCGGAAGCCGAGCCCGCGCCCGCTCCCGAGCCGCTCGACCTCGATCAGGTCGCCAAGGACGCGGCCGCCGTGGCCCGCGAGATCCTCGAGCTCTTCCCCCACATCGAGATGCCCAAGATCGAGTTCAAGATCGAGAACGAATCGGTATGGGTGGAGATCGAGGGCGACCCCACCGGACGCCTCATCGGCAAGCGCGGCCAGACCATAGACGCGTTCCAGCACATCATCTCCAAGATCATGAGCCACCGCCTGCGCCGCAAGATCACCATCAACGTGGACGCGGAACAGTACAAGAGACGCCACAACGAAAAGCTCATCAAGCTCGCCCGCGAGACCGCCGATTACGTGGCCCAGACCGCAAACGCCATGGCCCTGGACCCCATGTCCCCAGCCGACCGCCGCATCGTGCACATCACCCTGAAGGACAGAAAGGACGTAATCACCATGAGCGAGGGCAAGGACATCGGCCGCTTCGTGGTCATCTGGCCCAGAAAGGATGACGAGTAGAAAAATTTTTTTAACCGCAGAGACCCAGAGGACGCGGAGATAAAAAAATTATTTCTTTTCACTCTTGTCCCAAACAGATTTTTATCAGCGCAAAGGCGCAAAGAACGCAAAGTAAAATCGCGTTTTTCCCAATGGGAGGCAAATAGCCAAGCAGGGTAACCAATTTTCCGAGAACTCCGGGAATGAGGCTGATAAAACGCGGCCTCTCCCAAAGTACAGATAAAACAAAAACCTTTGCGCTCTTTGCGTCTTTGCGCTGAAAAAAATCTTTCATGCGATTTGTGTTTTGGACAGCAATGATTTCTTTTCGTCCTCTTAAGTCGCTGCGGTTAAACCCCCTCCCAGCGCAAGTTAAAATTTTTAATGCTGACTCCTTTTCAAATTCCCTGTTAAAGATTGCTTCATTCTGAAAAAAAAATTGACAGTACCGCCCTCCCTGAATCGCCAGTCAAAACGGCATAATATAAACTTTACAGAGGGTTACAAATCCGCTCTTTTGTGCCTGAAAGGAATGATTATTGCCTTTATCAGCAGATGGAAGAGTGCGGGATTTGTTTGGCACCGATAATATTTACCAGGAGTCCAGAGTGTGTTCGGAGTTCGGGCCCCCCAATAGGGCATTACGGGTCAGTTGACGGAATCGTTTAGGAGAGCGGAAGTTTTTGAACGTGATTTATCACCCCTTGAAGAACGGCCGGGTTTGGGAGGACTTCCCAACCGGAGTTTCAGCGGAAGGCTGAATTCGATGTAACTTCGCAAGGCAACAAGGTTTGAGGAGACGTTTATCATAGGAGGAGGAGTGCATGGTTGACATTTCAAAAAGAAAGTTCCTGGCCGTGAGCGGAGGCTTGCTGGGGTTTTTGGGTCTCGACCTCCAACCCACCATCGCTTACGCCGAGAAGAAAGAAGGCGCGTTCAAGAAGGGCAGGCTGACCAGCACGATCTGCCCTTACTGTGGAGTCGGCTGCGGGGCGCTGGTCACGGCGGCGGACGGCAAGATCGTCAACGTGGAGGGTGACCCGGACCATCCGATCAATGAGGGCTCCTTGTGCAGCAAAGGCTCGGCCATGTACCAGATCGCCAACAACGATCGGCGTCTGACCAAGGTGAAGTATCGCGCTCCCGGGAGCAAGTCCTGGGAGGAAAAGGACTGGGAATGGGCGATTGCGAAGATCGCCGAGAACATCAAGGCCACCCGGGACCAGAGCTTCGTGACCGCGGACGATCAAGGCCGGGTGGTGAATCGGACCGAGGGGTTGGCCTGCCTGGGCGGCGCGGCCCTTGACAACGAAGAGTGTTACGCCTACAGCAAGTGGGCGCGGAGCCTGGGGGTGGTGTATTTAGAGCATCAAGCCCGATTGTGACACGCGCCCACCGTGGCCAGTTTGGCCGCATCTTTCGGACGTGGGGCGATGACCAATCACTGGATTGATCTCATCAACTCGGACCTGATTGTGATCATCGGGGCTAACCCCGCTGAAAACCATTCCATGGCGTTCAAATGGGCGTTGCGCGCGCGGGACAAGGGGGCCAAGATCGTTTCCGTGGACCCGCGGGTGACCCGGACCTCGGCGCTTGCCGACCTCTACGTGCCGCTCCGCTCGGGCACGGACATCGCCCTGATCAACGCGCTCATCAATTACGCGCTGACCCGCGACCTCGTCAACCATGACTACCTTGTCACCCACACCAATGCCAGCTTCCTGGTGTCCCCTGAATTCACGTTTAACGATGGGCTGTTCGGGGAGCTCACGGAAGGCAAATACGACAAGGAGAAGTGGGGGTTCCAGACGGATGATGAAGGCCTCATCAAGAAGGACCCGACCTTGCAGGACCCGAACTGCGTCCATCAGGTCATGAAGCGCCATTTCTCCCGCTACACTGTCGAGCGCGCTTCCCGGAGCACCGGGGCCCCGGAGGAAAAGATCGTCAAGTTCGCGGAGCTCTTTTGCCAGACCGCCCGCCCGGAAAAATCCGCGGTTATCCTCTATGCCATGGGCGCCACTCAGTCCTCGCACTCCACGCAAAACATTCGGAGTTACGCCATTCTCCAGCTCCTCATGGGCAACATCGGCGTGGCCGGCGGCGGGATTGACGCCATGCGCGGCGAGTCCAACGTGCAAGGCTCGACCGACCAAGCCCTGCTCTTCCATCTGTTGCCCGGATACCTGGCCTCGCCCACCGCGGACGATGTTGACCTGAAGACCTACCTCGAAAAGTATGGTCCTCCCTCTCGGGACCCCCGGAGCGCCAACTGGTGGCAGAATTATCCCAAATACCTGGTGAGCATACTCAAGGCCTTCTATGGCGACGCCGCCGCCGCGGACAACGATTTCGCTTACCATTATCTTCCCAAGCGCTCGGGCAACTATTCCCACATCATGCTGTTCGAGGCCATGCAGAAGGGCAAGATCGAGGGGCTGATCCTGATGGGGCAGAATCCGGCCGTGGGCGGTCCGGACTGCCGCCGCGAGCGCAAGGCCCTGCACAACCTGAAATGGATGGTGGGAGTGGACCTCTGGGAAACCGAGACCATGGACTTCTGGAAGCGGCCGGGCGTGAATTCCTCGGAGATTCAGACCGAGGTCTTCGTGCTTCCGGCCTGCTCCTCGATGGAAAAGGAAGGCAGTATCTCCAACTCCGGCCGCTGGATGCAGTGGCGCTATGCCGCCATCAAGCCCCTCGGCGATTCCAAGCCCGACCTCTGGATCATTGACCGGCTTTGCCAGGCCGTGAAAAAGCTGTACGCCGCCAAGGGCGGGGCGCTCGCGGACCCGGTCGTCAACCTGGACTGGAACTACGGGCACGGCGAGGAGCCGGAGCCGGCCCTGGTGGCCAAGGAAATGAACGGCAAATTCCTGGCCGACACCGTGTTCAAGGGGAAGCAGTTCAAAGCCGGCCAGCAGGTGCCGAGCTTCGCGGCCCTGGCCGCGGACGGCAGCACTTCCTGCGGAAACTGGCTCCACGGCGGGAGCTTCACCGAGGACGGCAACATCATGGCCAAGCGCGTGCGCTCCGCTCCCGACAAGGACCCCCTCGGCCTGCAGCCGGGCTGGGCCTTCGCCTGGCCGGTGAATCGCCGGATCCTCTATAACCGCGCCTCCTGCAACGCCAAGGGACAGCCCTACGCGCCGCATAAGGCCGTGGTCTCCTATGACTGGGCCGCCGGCAAATGGGTGGGAGACGTGCCGGACGGGCCGTGGCCGCCTCTGCAAAATCCGGACGGCAGCGAGAACCCCGAGGGCCGCTACTCGTTCATTATGACCCAAGAAGGGCACGCCTGCTTCTTTGCCAACACCCTGCTGGACGGACCCCTGCCCGAGCATTACGAGCCGCTGGAGAGCCCGACCAGAAACACCTTCTCCAGTCAACAGTTCAGTCCCGTGGCCAAGGTCTTGCATCCGGAGGAGGTCGGGTCGCCGGAGCAGTTCCCCATTGTGGCCACCACCTACCGGGTGGCCGAGCACTGGCAGGCCGGGGCCATGACCCGCAATCTGCCCTGGCTGGTGGAACTCCAGCCCAACGCGTTCGTCGAGATCAGCCGGGAACTGGCCGCGGAAAAAGGCGTCAAGAACGGCGATCAGGTGACCGTCTCCACCAAGCGCGGAGCGATCACCCTGTATGCAGTGGTCACGCGCCGCTTCAAGCCCTTCCAGATCAACGGCAAAAAGGTCCACCAGGTGGGGATCATCTGGCACTTCGGCTATGCCGGCCTGGCTCCAGGGCCCAGCGCCAATGAGCTGACCCCCCATGTGGGAGGCCCCAACACCATGATCCCGGAATACAAGGCTTTCCTCTGCGACCTGGTCAAAGCGGAGAAAGGAGTTGCCTCATGAGTCTCGCCACGCTGATAGATACCACTCGTTGCATCGGCTGCCGCGCCTGCCAGGTGGCATGCAAGGCCGCCCACGATCTGCCGGCGGAAAAAACCGGCTTTTTCGCCAAGGAAGGCGGGTATCAGAATCCGCCGGCGTTGTCGGCCAAGAACCTTTGCGTGGTCACTTTTAATGAGCTCGAGGCCAATGATGGCGAAGTCAAATGGATATTCGCCAAACGCCAATGCATGCACTGCAATGAGCCGGCCTGCGTCTCCGCCTGCCCGGTAACGGCGCTGCACAAGACCCCGGAAGGCCCGGTGACCTACGATTCCAAAAAATGCATGGGCTGCCGCTACTGCGTATGGGCCTGCCCCTTCGGCGTTCCCACGGCGGATTGGGATTCTCTGGCCCCCAAGATTCATAAATGCACCCTTTGCCACGAGCGGATCACCGCGACGGTTACGCCCCAGGAATTAAACGGCAAGCTCCAGACCAAGGAAGAGCAGAATTCATTCACGGAGAGCCAGCATCTGCCGGCATGCGTCAAGGCCTGCCCTTCCGGCGCCCTTAAATTCGGCGAGCGGGACCAGTTGCTCGCCCAAGCGCGGGAGAGAATCAAAGCCTCGCCCGGCAAATATGTCTCCCATATTTACGGCGAGAAGGAAGCCGGCGGGACAGCTCATCTGTACCTCGCTTCCGTCCCGTTTGAAAAACTCGGGTTCCGCATGGACCTCGGCGAGCGCTCCTATCCGTATTATTCCAAGATCGCCCTGGAGGCGGTCTCGCCCGCGGTGATGGGACTGGGAGGGTTGCTGACCGCGGTGTACCTGCTCAAACAGCGCAAAGATAAGGTCTCCGCCAGCGAAGAACAGGGTAACAAGGAGTAAGCGATGCACTATGAAATAGTGAAAAAGGATCTGTTTACCAGAAAGGTCGCAACCCTGATGGCGCTGATGGCGATCGGCGCGTTCGCGTTCCTCGCCCGGTTCGCGTTCGGGCTGGGCGCCACGACCAACCTCAGCGACAATTACCCCTGGGGACTCTGGATTGTCTTTGACCTGGTCTGGATCGCGCTGGCCGGCGGGGCGTTCGTCACCGCGGGCATCGTTTATGTATTCATGGCCGAGGACTTTCATCCCCTGGCGCGTCCCGCGGTCTGGATGGGGCTTTTAAGCTACTCGTTCGTGATGGTGACCCTGCTGGCGGACCTCGGACTCCCCTGGCACTTCTGGCAACTGGGAGTGCAACGGCCGGAGCACTCGGCGATGTACGAGGTTTCCTGGTGCATCGCGCTCTACGTGACGGTCCTGGGGCTGGAATTCGCGCCCACCGTTTTTGAACGCTTCGGCTGGGATAAACTTCGGGACCTCTGGAGGGACTTGTCTCCCATCTACACCGTGCTCGCGCTCGCGTTTTTCGTCTTTCTGATGTCGCACCAGATCTGGATGGCGGGCCTGGCGTTGGTGGTTTTCGCCGTGGTCGCTTTTCTGACCCGCGATTCCTTCAAACGCATTGGAGTCCCGGTGATTCTGATCGTCGCCGCCGTAACCTTTTCAACCATGCATCAGTCTTCACTCGGCTCGCTCTTCCTGCTGATGCCCGACAAGCTCAGCCATCTCTGGTGGTCGCCGATCATGTCACTCCTGTTTTTCCTCTCCGCCGTGGTCTCGGGAATCGCCCTGGTGATGCTGATGGACCTGATGGTTTCCTATTTCTTCGACCGCCCCTTCCATTGGGCCATGCTCGGCAAAATGGGCCAAGTCCTTGCAGGCGCGCTGGGGGTTTACTATACGCTCCGGATCGCGGATGTCATCATCCGCGGCGAGATCGGCCTGGCGTTTTCCGGAAGAGACGGCGCCCAATTTCTGATCGAGATCATCGCGGGGGGCATAATCCCGCTCGTCCTGCTTTCCACTCAAAAACTCAGGGGCAACAAGAGCCTGCTGGCGCTCAGCGCGGTTCTCGCCCTCGGAGGCGTGATTTTCAACCGGCTCAATGTGGTGTTGCTCGGGATGAACCTGCCCGGAACCCTGCCCGGCGGCTCGGTCAGCACCTATTACCCCAGCATGATCGAGTGGGCGATTGTCATCTCGCTGATCGCCGCGCTCTTCTTTTTCTTTGGTCTCGGGGTCAAGCTCCTGCCGATTCTGCCGAAGGCGGAAGAATCGCGCTGAACGGACATGAAAGATTCCCCCGGCCGGCGCGAGCGCATACTGAAGGGCTTCGAATCGCTCCAGCGGGTACCCTATGTTCCCGCGGAATATCTTTCTTTCCGGCTCGCGCTCTACCGCGCCCAAATCGAGGCCTATGACGCGATCCCGCCGGGCCCCGCCCCAATAAAACCGCCTCTAAAACCCGGGTCCTTGGCGCCGGACGCCGCGGTCCTGGCAAGGCTTTATCAAAAAGCGTCGGAATCGCTCGGGGAAAACTTGCCGGTGCGGGAGCAGCTGCAAAAGCTTGCGGGCAATTTCGAGAGATTGCCGGAGGTGGTTGAGGCCGCGCGGTTCGGCGATCTCAAGGCCCTGGCGAGACTCTCATCGGAGACCGGAGTTGAACCGGATGCGCTTTTATTCTTCGGACGGGCCGGAGCCGCGCCTTATGCCAGCAGAATGGTATGGGCCGGACCCGGGACTCGGTCCGAAAGCCATGACGAAATCAGCTCCTGCCCTTATTGCGGGGCCGCGCCGGGACTGTCCCTGCTTCGGGGAGAAACCGGGCAGCGGTTCCTGGTATGCTCGGTCTGCGGAATGGACCGGGAATTCCCGCGGTTGAAGTGCCCATTCTGCGCCAAGGAGGGCGCCCTGGAGATAATCAGGGAAAACGACGCGCCCCGCTGGATTGAGACCTGCGGGTCGTGCCGGCGCTATCTGAATTCAACTGACACGCGCCAACTGGGCATGGACGCGGAATGGATCCCGCTCCTGGAAGCAATAGCAAACCTCTATCTGGACCTCATCGCGGAAAAACAAGGCTGTCAGCGGAATTTGCCGTATGTAGCCATTTCGTGAATTCTTTCAGTGCTGTCCAAAATAAACGGACCGGAAAACCGCCAAGGCGCCAAGAACGCCAAGGGCGATGTTTTTATTAAATTCTCAAGCCGGCCTCCCGGCAGTTTAATCTTTCTTGGTGTTCCCGTTAGCAGGTTCGCCAAGCAGGTTGGAGTCAAGGCGATGCGGCTTTTTCTGAGACTTGCCGCCAATAAACATTCGGTTTTACTTGGCGAACCTTGGCGCTCTTGGCGCCTTGGCGTTTTTCTTAGCGCCTATTTTGGACCAGAGTGGAATTCTTTCCCGTTTGATAGGGTCAATTTCTTATGGAGCGAATTCTCCCAATATTGAGGCTCGGGTCGAAAGAGAGGAATTTCGGCCGGAACGAGTTTGCCTGCGCAGTCATCAGGAGACTGTCTCCCGAGGTCCCTGTGATCGGCGTCAAGGAGGCCGCGGTGGAGGCGGGGCCGCTGGGCGAGGTGAAGGTCGCGGTGGCGGACTCGGTAACGCCAGAAGGCTCATGGACAAGGTGCGCGAGGAAGGGCCGGAGCAGTTCCAGCACGTCATGGGCCAGGAATGGCCCGCCAAGTGGCTGTTCCAGAAGCCGGTGGACGCCAAAAAACTGATCAACAAGATCCAGGGGGGCTGAGCCGCGGGCGTCATGCGGCAGGGAGCGACAAAATGAGTGAAGCACCAAAACGGGCCACCCTGCCCAACGTGTCCGAGCTGATCAGCAAGCACAAGCGCATCATCCTGGGCGAGCTCAAGGAGCGCAGCCTCTGGTTCGTCACGCTCCGCTGGTGGGTCCCGCCCAGCGTCGCGGCCGGGACCTTTTTCGCGCGCCTCTTCGGCGTCGAGTTCAGCTCCGCGCCGATCTACGGCGTGGCGCTCTTCATCCTGCTCTACAACGTTTTTCTGTTCATGGCCGGGCGCGCTTTGCAGCGGGAGGACGGGCCGGATGACCTCAACATCCAGCGCTACACCCACTGGCAGGTCGCGCTCGATTACGCCGCCATGTTTCTGCTCATCCATTACACCGGCGGCGCCGCGAGCCCGCTCATCTTCTTTTTCATCTTCCACATCATCTTTGCCTCCATCCTGCTGCCCCCGGCCTCGGCCTACGGGTTCGCGGCCCTGGCCGCGGCGGGCATGGCCGTGATCGCGGCTACGGAATACCTGAAAATCATCCCGCACCACGCCCTGTTTTACAACGGCCAGGCCATTGACCTGGCTGAGCTGCCCGTGCACATGGCGGTCGAGCTCGGCTTCTTCACCGCCTCCGTGTTCATCACCGCCTTCTCGACCACCTCCATCATGCGCATGCTCCGGAAAAGGATCGTGGACCTGGCCGAGCTGTCGGAGGCCGTGACCGGCCTCAACAACAAGCTCAATTCCCTCTACGCCATGACCCAGGCGGTGGGCTCGATCCGGAACCTCGGCCAGGTCCTGGACATCGTCACCGCCGAGCTGGCCCGGGTCATGGACGTCAAGGGCATCTCGGTCAAGTTGCTCAGCATTGACCGCCGCCAGCTCCGCTACGCCGCGGTCTATGGCCTGCCCGAGCAGTTCCATAAAGAGAAGGTGGTGGAGGTCGAGAAGAGCCCGATCAACCGCCGCATCATCGAGGGCGAGCCGTTCGCGACCGGGCATATCACGCAGCGCGAGATGTTCCAGTTCGGGGAGGACCTGGACCAGGCCCGCATCCAGTCGGTGCTGTTCGTGCCGCTGTTCGTGGAAGACCGCGTGATCGGCATCCTCGGGGCCTATTGCACCAAGCCGGACCGGTTCAAGAGGGAGGACGTGGATTTCTTCCGCCTCGCCGCCGGCGTGGTGGCCATCGCCGTGGACAACGCCGGTTCCTACGAGGCCATCGAGAACCTGGCCAAGGACAGGGCGTGGTTCATGATGAAGGCGGCCCACAACCTGCGCGCGCCGCTGGCCGCGGTCCTGAGCATCCTCGACGTGGTCCGGGAGGGATACTACGGAGCGCTCAACCCCGAGCAGGACGAGTATTTGAGGAGGATTGACCGCCGCGCCCGCACCATGCTCGACATGATCCGCGAGCTGATGAGCCTGGCCGAGAGCAAAAGCGAGAAGCGCGGGCTGCTCCGCGGGCCGGTCGCGCCCGAATTCATCGCCGGCCGCATCCAGCGGACCTTCCAGGACAAGGCCGGCGAAAAAAGAATCAGCTTCACCGTGAGCGTCGCCCCCGGCCTTCCCGACATGATGGGCGACCCCGAGCTCATCGAGCAGATGATGGAGAACCTCGTGTCCAACGCCGTCAAGTACACGCCCGAGGGCGGAAAGGTCGGCGTGGCTTTTACCCAGAGCAAGGACAACTGCGTGTGCATCGAAGTGAGCGACAACGGCATCGGCATTCCCAAGCCCGACGTGCCGCGGCTGTTCACGGAATTTTTCCGCTCCGACAATGCCAAGGCCGTCGAGGAGACGGGCACGGGACTGGGCTTGGCCATTGTCAAGGAGATCGTGGACCAGCACGGCGGACGCATCGTGTGCGAGTCAGAAGAAGGCCTGGGCACGATCTTCTGCGTTTACATCCCGTGCGGTCCCGCCAAGGAGGCAAAGGCATGAATACCGCTGTTAAAACTCACGGCCACGAGGAAAGTTTTATTGACGAGGCCGCCATCGAGCGCGAGCTCGCGGCCGCGTTCAACTCCGGGCCCGCCCGCGCCCGCGAGGCCATCGCCCAGGCCGAAAAACTGAAAGGGCTCGACTTCGCCGACGTGGCCTCGCTGCTCCAGTGCACGGACCCGGAGGTGACCGAAGAGATGTTCCACGCCGCGCGGGAGGCCAACGAGGCGATCTAGGGCAAGAGGCTCGTGCGGTTCGCGCCGCTCTACATCTCCAACCTCTGTAAGAATTGCTGCCTCTACTGCGCCTTCCGGGCCGACAATAAAAAAGCAAAGAGGCGCTCGCTCACCCGGGAAGAAATCGCCAACGAGGTGCGGCTGCTCGAGAGCATGGGCCACAAGCGCATCCTCATGCTCGCCGGCGAAGCCTATCCCGAGGAGGGCGTCAAGTACATCTACAAGTCCATCGCGACCATCTACTCCGTGCGCGAGGGCAAGGGAGAGATCCGCCGCGTCAATGTCAACACCGCGCCGTGGACGAGGTCATCGCCGACGTGGTGCGGCCGGGCTACATCCCGTCGTTCTGCATCGGATGCCACCGGCCGGGCCGCACCGGCGAGGACTTCATGGACCTGGCCAAGCCCGGGCTGATCCGCAACTTCTGTCTGCCCAACGCCATCCTGACCTTCAAGGAATACCTCGAGGACTACGCCTCGCCGCAAACCAGGACCGCGGGCCTGGCCGCCATCGTTGAAAATCTTCAGGACATCCCGACCGAGTAAAGACGCGAGGAAACCATCGGGCGCCTCGCCAAAATCGAGAAAGGAGATCGGGACCTGTATTTCTAATTGGGAGTGCGGCGGCATGATGCCGCTTTCATTGGGGCTGGAATCCGGGGAAAGCTATTTATCAGCGCAGAGACGCAGAGAGCGCTGAGAAATTTAATTCTCATATTTAATCGCTCCCCGCGTTTCCGCGGCAATAAGCCAAGCTGATGGCATCGCCAGGCCAATGAAAGCGCCGTCGTGCCGGCGCCCTGCTCCATCCTCTTCGCGCGCTTCAAGGGCAACCTCACCGGGATGGTGACGGGCGCATTGGCGGTGGAGGGCTTACGGCCCGGCGACCGCGTGCTGATCGCGGCGGCCTGGTCGGAATTCCCGGACAGACCTTTGCCGGGCTGGCCAACGACATCGCGCTCTTTAGCGAGCTCGGCCTCGACATGATCGGGATCGGCCCCTGCATCACGCACCCGGACACGCCGCTCGGCGCCGGCCGGTGGCGGAGGGAAGTGGCGCCCGAGGACCAGGTCCCGAACTCGGAAACCATGGTCCTCAAAACCATCGCGCTCGCCCGCATCGTCTGCCCGGAGGCCAACATCCCCAGCACCACCGCGCTCGCCACCATCAACCGCGGCTCCGGCCGCGAGCACGGCCTCTCATGCGGCGCCAACGTGGTCATGCCCAACCTCACGCCCCCGCCCTATCGCGCACTCTACGATATCTATCCGGCCAAGGCCTCGATTGACGTCTCCGACGATGCGTCGCAGGAATTGCTCAGGCGGCGCATCGAGATCATGGGCCGCCGCATCGGGAAAGGAAAAGGCCCAAGAGCGCACCACGTCGTTCCAGAAAAAGAAAAACGCCAAGACCGCCAAGACCGGATGAAAAAAAATAAAAATCTTTTCCCGGTCTTGGCGGCCTTGGCGTCTCGGCGTTCCTCTTTATCTTAACTTCGCCCCGGCGCTGCTCACTCCCTCCCCAGCTCCCGCGCCACGATCAGGCGCATGATCTCGGAGGTCCCCTCGAAGATGCGGAAGACGCGGGCGTCGCGGTGGAGCTTCTCGACCATGTACTCGCGCATGTAGCCGTAGCCGCCGAGGATCTGGATGGCGGCGTCGGTGACCATGGAGGCGGCCTCGCTGGCATAGCACTTGGCCATGGCGCTCTCGCGGTTGAACTTCTTGCCCTGGTTCGCGAGCCACGCCGCGCGCCAGGTGAGCAGCCGCGCCGCGTCAATCTGCATGGCCATGTCCGCGAGCTTGAACGATATGCCCTCGAACTTGATGATGCTCTGCCCGAACTGTTTCCTCTCCTTGGCATAGTCCAGCGCGATCTCCAGCGCCGCCCGCGCGATCCCGACGGCCATCGAGGCCACGTTGATCCGGCTCTCCTCGAACATGTGCATGGACATTTTGAACGCCTGCCCCTCCGGACCCAGCCGGTCGTCCTCCGGCGCCTCCACGTCCTCCATGATCAGCTCCGAGGTGTGGCTCGCCAGGATGCCCATCTTGTCCTCGACCTTGCCCATCGAGAAACCCTTGGGCTTGCCGTCAATGATGAACGCGGTCATGCCCTCCATGCCCTTGGTACCCATGAGCCGCGCGTAAACCACGGTCACGTCCGCGATGCCGCCGTTGGTGATGAAGGTCTTGCGGCCGTTCAGCACGTAGCGGCCGCCTTTCTTCTCCGCGGTGGTCCGGATGCCGGCCACGTCGGAGCCGGCGTCCGGCTCGGTCATGCCCATGGCCGCGACCGCGATCTTATCCGGGTCGCACAGCCGCGTGATGTATTTTTTCTTCTGCTCGGGCGTGCCCATGTGCAGGATGGGAGTGGCGGCCAGGTTGGACGCGAGCATGGCAATGGTAAGTCCCGGACAACCCCACGCCAGCTCCTCCCGGATCAACGAGATCGAGATATGGTCCGTGACCCCGCCCCCGCCGTACTCCTCGGGGTAATGATACGCGATCAGCCCGGCCGCGTGCCCCTTCTTGATCAGCTCTTGGGGAAAGCTGTGCTCCCGGTCGCACTTCAGCGCGAGCGGCCGGAGCTCCCGCTCCGCGAAATCGTGCGCCGTCTTCCGGAACATCCGCTGTTCATCGTTCAACTCGAATCCGATCATCTTCACACCTCCTGAAATGTTATTCATGCCGGTCCCAGTTGAGCAGCGAGTAGATAGTAGCTAGTAGATAGGATATAGGGATAGCGGATCTTCGCTATCTACTATCTACTACATACTACCTACCCGCTACTCGCTACCCCCTTCATCACCAGCGCCTGGCAGCTTCCCCCTCGGGCACACGCGCTGGCACTCGGCGCAGGAGAAGTGGTAGCCCTCCATCACCGCCTGGACGCCGGTGGTCCCGATGCCGAAGGTGGTAAGATAGCTTTTGAGGGTCCGCCACGGCGAGGAATACAGGTACGGCCGGATGTAGTAGCCCTTGCACCGGGGCTGGTTGAGCCGCGGCTGGGCTTGGGGGTCCGGGTCAAGCGCGGAGACCGGGCAGGCCCGCGCGCACTTCATGCACTGGTTGCACAGGTCATCGGGCAGCTCGCGGCGGGTCGGCTCGATCAGGGCGGTGGTAAGCATGGAGCCCAGCCGCACGTACGGCCCGTACTCCGGCGTGACCAGCAGGTTGTTGAGGCCCTTGACCCCGAGCCCGGCGGCGATGGCGGCCTGCCGGTGCGACCACTCCGCCGCGTAGTAGCCAGTGCCCCGGTGCTTGATCACGTCCACCGGCATGCTCGCCGGAGGCAGGTAAGAGGCGTACCCTTGAGACTCTAAAAACCGACCCACCGCCGCGCCCGCCTTCTCGTTGCGGTCGTAAGCGAGCTGCGCGTCCTTGATCGCGCCCTTGGTGCCTCGCGGGCAATTGAGCGCTCCCCACAACAAGGCCGACGCGAACACCACCGCGCTCTTCGCCCCGCGCAGCAAATCCTCCGCCGGACGCGGAGGGTGCGCCAGCACGATCTCGCTGACCCGCGCCACCCCCACCAGGTCAACCCCCTGGCCCCGAGCGATCTCGATCACCTCTTCCCGCAGTCCCATGTCCGGCCTCCATTAATAATTTTTCACCCTCCACTCTAGCGCATCGCGCGGGCAGGTGAAAGCGGGGAAAGGCCCGGCCATATAAAAAAAGCCCTCCACGGGGAGGGCTTTTGCGCGCGTAATGGCCGCCGGATCAGCGCTTGGAGTACTGATACCTGGCGCGGGCGCTTTTGAGGCCGTATTTTTTACGCTCCTTGGCCCGGGGATCGCGGGTGACGTAGCCGGCCTTTTTCAGGGTGGGCCGGAGCTCGGGGTCGAACTCCATGAGGGCGCGGGTGATGCCGTGCCTCACGGCCCCGGCCTGCCCGGAGAGGCCGCCGCCCTTGACGTTGACGATCACGTCGAACCGCTCCTGGGTGTTGGTCAGCACCAGGGGCTGCTTGACGATGACCTGGGAGGTCTTGCGTCCGAAATAATCCTCCATGGCCTTGTCGTTGATGGTAATGGTCCCCGAGCCCGGTTTGAGTCTCACCCGGGCCGTACACTGCTTGCGCCGGCCGGTCGCCCAGAACACTTCTTCATGAATCGCCATCGTCTCACCTCGAATTCAGTTGCAGCGGCTTCGGCTGCTGCGCCGTGTGCGGATGCTCGGGCCCTCCGTAAACCTTGAGCTTGGTCAAAATCTTGCGGTTCAGCCGGTTCTTCGGCAGCATGCCCTTCACCGCCTCCAGGACCACCATCTCCGGCTTCTTCGCCAGGAGCTCGCCCGCGGTCCACGACCGCATCCCGCCCGGATACTGGCTGTGGTGGTAATACTTCTTGTCCAAGAGCTTATTGCCCGTGAGCTTGATCTTCTTCGCGTTCACCACGATCACGAAATCGCCCGCGTCAACGTGCGGCGTGAACCGCGCCTTGTGCTTGCCCCTGAGCACGTCCGCCACCCGCGTGGCCAGCCGCCCCAGCACCAGGCCCTCCGCGTCAACCACGTACCACTCCCGGGCCACCTCGCCCGTCTTCGCGCTATACGTCTTCATTACTTTACTCTCTTTATCGCCTTGAGTTAGACAAAAAAGGATAGCTCAAAAGGGGCGGGATGTCAAACCTGGGAAGGCAAAGAGAGGCTAAAGGCGTGGGGCCTGAGGCTTGAGCCCGGAAGGAGTCGGCCTCACGCCGCAAGCCCGGAGTCCTGAAGCCGGGCCGCGGTCATGGCGGGTTAACCGCGTTCAGGGTGAAGGCCGGCAACAGGTCAACGTCATCCATCCATCGGCCTTTTTCTTCGGCGAGCAAGAGCCCGCACTGGGGGATTTGAGCGTTCACGATGATGGCGCCGTGGCCGGTGATGGAGAGGACGATGGTGGCGTGGCCGCCGTCAAGTTTGCCGTTGACGCCGGACACGTCGAAGCGGTTGCCCGCCGGGCCTCCGCTGTAACTGCCGTCGCCGCCGAGCAGCACGGCCGTGCCGGCGGAGGTATCGTCAATGGAGAAGACCACGGAGAAGCCGCCCTGGTACAGCACGTTGATGAGGTTGGAGTTGCGCACCCGGACCGTAACGTGA
>DATKZS010000087.1:0-20396 GCA_035527835.1 bacterium | reverse complement strand
TCGCCGAGGCCGTCAAGCGCTTCAACCTGGAAATCTTCGCCTTCTGCCTCATGACCAACCACTTCCACCTCTTCCTGCGCACCCCGGAGGCCAATATCTCCCGCGCCCTGCAATGGATCAACTCCGTTTACACCCAGCGCTACAACCGCCGCCACCGCCGCCTCGGACACCTTTTCCAGGGCCGCTTCAAATCCGTCCTGGTCATCGAACAGGCCCACTGGATCCATCTGTCGCACTACATCCACCTCAACCCGGTGCGCGCCGGCCTGGCCGCCGACCCGTCCGAACACCCCTGGTCAAGCTACGCGGACTACGTCGGCGCGAACGCCGAATTCCCCTGGCTCAGCCCCGAACCGGTCCTCCTGGCCTACGGACCCGACCGCGCCGCCCGCCGTAAAAGATACCGCGCCAAGTCGCTCTCCCTCGCCGGCACGGGCCGTGAGTCCTGGAAAAAATTCGCCGCCGATCTTTTTGCCGCCGCCCCTTCATGCGCCGCGGGCGAGGGCGGACCATCAATTAAGGAACCCCTCTACATTAAAGGCAAGCCGAATCCCCGCCTCGCCGCCTCCGCCCGCCCCCCCGTGGACCACGACGAGGCGCTGGAGCAGGTCGCCGCGGCATTCGCCGTGAACAAGGACGAGCTGTTCCGAAAACGCCGCAACTTCCCCGCCCGCCTCGCCGCATATTACCACCTCACTTACAACCGCGGCCTATCAGTCGCCTCCACCGCCGCCGCCCTTTCAGTAAGCCCCGTTTCCGTCTCGACCGGACTGATCAAGCTAAGGCAATTAATGGAGGAAAAACCATGGCTCAAAGCCAAAATCCAATCCTTAAACAATTAAACAAGGGTCTGACCCCCATCCCCGGACCCCCATCCCCGCAAATAATTTGGGCACGACCAGACTGATTTTTAAGGTTTCCGGCTAGGGCGGCCGGTACGGCAATGGAGGGGAAAATGATGGAAACGGGATTTATCCAGGCAATTTCGTCGAAGGGTATATACCGGGGCGCCACCGGGTTGGCATTGTTGCTCGGCTTGACCTTATCCATGCGGCCCCACGCCGCGCGAGGGGAATGGGACGGCAGGATCGACCGCGTGGCAGGACAGGACAGGTTTGTGCTGTGGTCGGCGGGCCCTTGCAAGGGATCAAAATATGACGCAGAATATCTGGACAATACCAGAGCTATATTTTCCTACCCGGACGGCCGTATTGAAGCAAATCCCGATAGCTCAAGGCTACTGTTCGGCTACGAATGGCAAAAATCGTGTTACCAAATCTTCGACCCAAGACAAGCTTCCAGGCGCTTTTTCGTAATGCCGCACACCATCGGTGGAGAAGCAGTGAGCACCGGTCCGTCCTCCATCATCTTTTACAACGCCCAGGTGTCCGCAGGGATAGGGAACGTCACCGTCTCGGCCAGAAGCCTGGAATGGGGAGAGGGCGACGATCCCTACGTGGTCCAGGAAAAGATCATACTCAAAGAGGTCCCTGATAAGGGGTTGGAATTCAATTCAGTCTCCGCGCTTTACGATCCGGCACAAGACCTCGTCCACCTGGCCTTGGTAAACAGAGGTTACGAAATGAGCCTCTATCAACCCGCGGGCGTTTACTACTGCCAACACAATCTCAGCAACGGCGCCGTTTCCGATTTGAGCCTGCTGGGAAATTCCAACGCCGCCCAACTGGTCATGGGCCCCGGTGGTCCGGTCCTGGTTTACGTCGAGAACACCAACGCCAAACGGTACGAAAACGCTCAGGAATACTATAATGAACGATGGAAAGAAATCGTTGCGGAATACCAATGGGAGAAAAAGGTCCCTCCGCCGGAAGGACCAGACCTTTTGGTGATCCGTGAATTAAAAGAGGGACAGTGGTCCCCCCGACGCGCCCTGACCACCACCCAGGCCAACCAGATCGACGTGATCGCAGTGGGCCCCGAAACATACATCCTCGGGCTCGAACGGGATCCAAAGACCAAGACCGTATCCTCCATTTCGCTGACGCGCGTCGATGCGGGCGGCAAGGTCAAAAGCGCTCCGCTGCCACTGGACCAACTCGCAGGAAACGTCTATCAACCCAGAATGATGATGGACTCCGGAAACCTCTCGATCTATTACGGTCTCGACGAAAACGGCGACCCGATAAAGAAAGTATTCAAAGCCGCGGCCCTGGAGGCCATGTTGAAACCTAGCCAACCATAACCAATCAAGGATGGGAAACGACATGTCTAATGGGCTCTTAAAAATAGTGGCTTTATTTGGTTGTTTGTTTGCCGCCGCGGGGGAGGGGGTCAGACCCTTGTTTAATTGTTTAATGACGGTGGTTGTAATCGGGGAAGTGCCAACGCTGCTTTGGAGATTTTAATGGTTTGACGAAGTGGTGGGGGACAGGAGTGTCCCGCCCCCCAATTAAAGGTCTGACCCGGTTCAGCGGAGCCGTTAAGAATCGCGCCCGGAAGGGCGCTCGCACGCCGGGTCGGGGCCGGGTTATACAAGGATCGCTGTCTCTCACATCCGGTGCACGGAGATGACGGCGTCAATTTTTTCGATGGCCTTGATGAGGCGCTGGAGCTGGGACAGGGACTTGATGCAGAGGTGGAAGGAGAGCTTGGCCTTCTTGTCCTCCGTGGTGTGGACCAGGGCGCGGATGATGTCGAGGTTGGCGTCGGAGATGACCGACGAGATTTTGACCAGCATGCCTTTCTGGTCCTGGGCCACCACGTCAATGGCTCCCTCCGACTCCCCCTCCACGTGGTCCGCCCATTTGGCGGGCAGGATGCGCTCGGGATGCGCCCCGGTGACCCGGGGACAATTGGCGCGGTGCACCTCGATAATCTGGTCCTCCCTGCGGAGCGCCACCGCCTCGTCCTCCGCCAGCGGATGGCAGCACGAGGCAAAGCTCAAAGACGGGTCGCCAAAGCTCGTGATCAGCATGACCGGCTTCTCGACCTCGTCCGCGGACGACTCGCCATCCGCGGCCGCGGGGGCGGCTTTTCCCCTGGCGGCCGGCTTTTTCCGGCCGGCCTTTTTCCCGATCTTTTTCCCGGCCTTTTTGGGGGGGCCGGCCTTGCCCTTGGCCCGGCCCTTGTCGCGGACCTCATCGGCGGGCACCAGTTGGAGCACGACCTTGCGCGCCGGGAACTTGCCGAACCCGACCGCCTCGAACAGGCGGGCGTGGCCGTTGAAGTTGAAGCGCTGCGCGATCCGGTCCATGGTCCCGTTCTCGATGAGCTCGCCCAGTCGCCGGTCGTAGCGGAAGAGCTCGGTCTCCAGGATCCGGCGGCCGGTCTCCTTGACCCGGTCCGCCTCCTTCATGGTGATCCAGTGGGTGATCTTGGCCTTGGCCCGCGGGGTCTTGACCAGGTCGAGCCACGCGCGCGACGGCTCCACCGATTTCAGCGTGATGATCTCGATGGTGTCGCCGCTTTTCAACGGGTGGTTCAAGGGCACGATCCGTCCGTTCACCTTGGCGCCCGCGCAGTGGTTGCCGATGTGGCTGTGGATGGCGAAGGCGAGGTCAATGGCGGTGGCGCCCTGCGGCAGCTCGATCATGTCGCCCTTGGGCGTGAACACGATGATCTCCTCCGGCGCCACCTCCGACTTCACCGACTCCAGGAACCGGTACGGGTCCTTGAGCTCCTCGTGGTACTCCACCAGGTGCTGCACGAATTCCAGCGCCTTGGCCTCCGCCTTCTTGCCCGGCGCCGCCGCTCCGATCTCCTTGTACCGCCAGTGCGCGGCGATCCCGTACTCCGCGATGGCGTGCATCTCGTGGGTCCGGATCTGGATCTCGACCCGCTCCCCGTCCGGCCCGATCACCGTGGTGTGCAGCGACCGATACATGTTGGGCTTGGGAAGCGCGATGTAGTCCTTGATCCGCCCCGGCACCGGAGTCCAGGACGAATGGATCACCCGGAGAGCGTCGTAACAATCGTTGATGGTATTGACCAGGATGCGGAACGCGATCAGGTCGTGCACCTCCTCGAACGCCAGGTTCTGCTTCTCCATCTTGTGGAGCACGCTGAAGATGTGCTTGAACCGGCCCGTGACCGCCGCCTCGACCCCGGCCTCCGAGAGAAGCTTCTGGAGCGTCTGCTGGGTTTCCTCAACGTACTGCTGGCGGGCCTCCCGCGTCTTCGCCACCTGCGCCGCCAGCCGGAAAAAAATGTCCGGCTTCAGGTGCTCCAGCGACAGGTCCTCGAGCTGCGCCCGGATCCAGTGGATCCCCAGCCGGCCCGCCACCGGAGCGTAAATCTCCATGGTCTCCTGCGCGATCAGCCGCCGCCGGTCCTCCTCCAGGTACTCCAGCGTCCGCATGTTGTGCAGCCGGTCCGCCAGCTTGATCAGGATCACCCGCACGTCCTCCGCCATCGCCAGCACCATCTTGCGCAGGTTCTCCGCCTGCACCTCGATCCGAGTCGTGTCCGCCGTGATCTTGCCGATCTTGGTCACCCCGTCAACCAGCCGCGCGATCTCACGGCCGAACTCCGCCTCCAGCCCTTCAAGCGTCAGGCTCGAGTCCTCCAATACGTCGTGCAGCAGGCCCGCCGCTATGGCCGACTCATGAAGCTTGAGCTCGGTAAGGATCCCGGCGACCTCCAAGGGATGGGACAGGTAGGGCAGGCCGGACTTGCGCAGGCTCCCCGCGTGCAGCTTGGCGCTCCAGACGTACGCTTTCTGGACGATGGCCACGTCAGCCTGGGGATGGTAGTCGAGCAAGCGGTCAATGATCTCGTTTATCCGGATAACCGGCACCGGGCATCCTCCCAAGAAAAGGCCGAAAAGTCCGGAAGGGAATTAAAGGGCCGTACGTTTCCCCGCGCGCATAAAAATGGCCCGCCGGTCGGCTGGCGCGGGCACGGCCCGGCGGGCGTGATGAATGTAAGCTTCCGCGGCTGGATCAGATGTCGTCCGGGTCCTTCAGCGTAATCGGAACCAGCTTGGCCGGCTTGCCCGGCTCCACCGCGTTCTTCGGAACCACCGGCTTCACCGCGCCTCCCGCGATCTCACGAAGGCCGCAGATGATGTCCTTGTTGTCGCACTTCACCATCCGGTCCGCGCCCGCGAGAAGCTGCTTCGCCCGCTTCACCCCCAGCATCACCAGGCCAAAACGGTTATCCACGTTCTTCAAGCAATCCTCCACCGTTATCCGCGCCATGCTCTCACCTCTTCACCTTACATTAAAATTCGAGCTGCTAAGTTTTCCTTACGCTCCGGTAAAAATCTTATGCCATTTTTCAATAACCACAGATGAACACGGATCAACACGGATTAATAGATGATGTTGTAAAAAAATCTGTGTTCATCCGTGTTCATCTGTGGTTATCTTTTTCATTCTATTGATTGGTTGCGGCCAAAGGCCGCGCTGTGTTCATCGGTTCCATGCTTACCCCGGATGCTTGGAGCCACGCATCACCTTTGTCGCGACCGGCTCCATCGCGGCCTGTTCCAGCCGTTTGGCGGCCACCACCGCGGCCAGGCGATCCACCGCTTTGTTAAAATCGTCATTTAGTATTATATAATTAAATCGCCGCCATTCAAGTATCTCCTGGTGCGCCCGCTTAAGACGCAGCTTGATCTCCTCCGCCCCTTCCGTCCCCCGACCCGTGAGACGCCGCTCCAGCACCGGCCACGAGGGCGGCAGGACGAAAATAAAACACGCGTTCTTATACTTCCTCTTGAGCTGCCGCGCCCCCTGCGTGTCTATCTCCACCAGGAGGTCCCGGCCCGCGGCCGCCGACTTCTCCAGGTACGCCTTCGAGGTCCCGTAGCGCCGGCCGTGGACATGCGCCCATTCCGCGAACTCGTCCGCCGCGATCATCCGGTCGAACGCGGCATCGTCCACGAAAAAGTAATCCCGGCCATGCCGCTCGCCGCGCCGCCGCTGCCGCGTGGTGTACGACACCGACCAGTGCAGCTCCCTCTCTCCGTCCTTCCTCATCCGCTCCAGCAGCGCCTTGCACAAGGACGTCTTGCCCGCCCCCGAAGGAGCGGCCACCACGAATAAGAGTCCCGGTTGGGTCTTCATCAAGTCAACATCCTGCTTCGATTCTCAACGCTTGGGCTTGAGGCTTGGGGCTTGAGGCTTGAGAGTGGCCTTCCCCAAGCCTCACGCCCCAAGCCCCTCATCACTCCAGGTTCTGAACCTGCTCCCGGATCTTCTCCAGCTCCGTCTTGATCTCCACCGCCAGGCCGGACAGCCCCGCGTCCTGCACCTTGTTCGACGTGGTGTTGATCTCGCGGAAAATCTCCTGGATCAGGAAATCCAGCTTGCGGCCCTTGGCCGCGTCATCGCCCAGCACCGTCCGGAACTGAGCGAGATGGCTTTTGGCCCGAACCAGCTCCTCCGTGATGTCCGACCGGTCCGCGAACAGCGCGAGCTCCTGAGCCAACCGCTCCTCGTTCACCGGCGTCTGCCCGGAAAGAAGCTCCTTGAGCCGCTTCTCCAGCTTGTCGCGGTAACCCGACACCAACGCCGGCGCCTTGTCCGCCAGCGTGTCCAGCCGCTCCTCGATGGCCTTGATCCGGCCCAGGATGTCGTCCGCCAGCGCCGAGCCCTCCTGGGCCCGCATCGCGAGCAGACGCTCAAAGCACTCCTCGAACACCCGCTTGAGCTCCGGCCACGCCTCGTCCGCCCACGGACCCGAATCGCCGATCAATATAACATCACGCTGCAAAGCCAGCAACGAAAGATCCGGACGGCCCTTCAGGTCCAGCGCGTCCTTCATCTCCTCGAACGCCCGCGCCATCCCCTCCGCCAGCGGACGGTTCCACTTCACCTCCACCGGACGCTGACCCGCCTCCACGTTCGCCCGAACCTCCACCCGGCCCCGCTGGAACAACGACCGGCAAAGCTCCGTCACCTTCTGCTCCCACGCCGACAACTCCCGCGGCAAATAAATCTTCAGCTCCAAATAACGGTGGTTGATGGACTTCGCCTCCACCGTCACCCGCGCCCCTCCCGCCTCGCCCTCCGCCCGGGCAAAGCCGGTCATGCTGTAAATCCTGGTCAATCCCTCTTCTCCTCACATCCGATTTCCGGCCCCGGCCCGTCTCCCGGACCGGCGCGCCAAGTCCGTGGCGCCGGCATCATTATACTCTTTCCCGGGCCTGACGCCATTCCCGGAGGTCCTGCTTATACCCCTCCCGGATGCGATTTAAAAACGCGATCATCTCCGGCGAGGCGTAGTCGCCGTAGGACCAGGGCAGCCCGCGGAACGACCCCGACTCGAAGATGAGCGTGAGGTCCGCGTAAATCCCGGACCCCAGGTACGGCCGGTGCGCCACGGCCTTGCCCGTGGCCAGCACCAGGTTGTTCATCGCGAGCAGCCCGGGGTCGAGGTTCACCACCCGCTTGTCCTCAACCGCCGCGCCCTGCTCCAGCGCGTTGGTGAACAGCTTGATCTCCGCGAGCCGGTCCTGATTCACCAGCTCGCGGAAGACGAAGAAGCGGCGGAAGAGCGGCCCGCCCATCTCCGCGCCGTAGTAGCCGGTGGCCTCGAATGGCAGCTCGCGGGTGGAGTACTCGATGGGCCCGAGCCGCTCGGCCAAGAGGTCCAGCAGCCGGTTCGCGGCCGCGGCATCCCGGTAGATCGCGGAGAGAAAGAGCTTGGCCGGCTCCGGCTCGCGCGGCTTGCTCATCGCGGCGCCTTGCCGGGGCCGATGCACGCCTTGACGCAAACGCCGCAGATGCGCTGGCCGATGCCGCGGAGCTTCTCGAACTCGCGCGTCTTCTCCGCGCATTTATTAAGCTCGAACCCGCGATGGTCCTCGTGGATCGCGCCCGCCGGGCAGACCGCAACGCACCGCCGGCACTCCCCGCACCCCGACTCGCCCCGCCGTCCAGCCCACGGGCCCGGCTCGATAATCGCCGCGTCCGTGAGCACCGTCACCAGCCTCACCTGCGCGCCCCGCCACGAGGTCACCAAGAGATTGTTCCGCCCGAACCAGCCCTGGCCCAGGTGCACCGCAACGTGACGGTGCGACACGTGCGCCTTGAGCATCCGCCAGTCAATCAACTGGCTCGCCGCCACCGGCACCGCCCGATGCCCCGCCTCCATGAGCCGCAGCGCGATCCCCATCGCCGTCCGGTCCAGCAAATAATTCACCTGCGTGTAAACGTGCTTGTAAAGCAGCGTCGGCCCGTCCGCGATCCCGGTGAGAGCCGCTCTCGGCAGCGGACACGCCAGGCTGATCGCGTAATCAATCCCCGCCAGGTCCATCTCCTTGGCCAGCTCAAACTCGCCCCTGATCTCCCGCACCTCACCCGCGGCGATCTGCACCGGGGCCTGGTCAACGATCCATTGCTTGAGTGATTGCCAGAATTGATTCGACATGATTCCATCCGCCGCGAGGCTGGGTCGTGGGTCAGTCCTTCAGCAGCTTGATCCACTCCGACCTATCGAAATACACCTCGTTGCGCGTGATCTTGCCGTCCTTGATCTCCACGATGTCGAGGCCGCGGAGGGCGAGCTCACGGCCCTTGACCGGCACCTGGGCCTCCCATTTGAGCGTGAAGCCCTTGTCGGCGGGAAAGACCTCGAGCGCGCGCCAGCGCCACTCCGGGTTCGCCGCCAGCAGTTTCTTGAAATACGCCAGCATCCGCTCCCGGCCCTTTATCCCCTCCGGCCGCGCCGGGTCAAGGTAAAACGCGTCCTCCGCGTAAAACCCGATCAGCTCCTCCGGCCGGTTCCCGGTCCACGCCCCCAGCCAGCGCGAGCAGAACTGCAATGCGTCTTCCCTGTTCATTGTCTTCGCTTTTTTGGCCCGCCTATTTGTGCCTGCGGTTGTTGGCCAGGCCCCTGATCTCTTCCACCGTTGCCACCGAGGTCCCGAGCTTGGCGACGACGATGGAGGCCGCGAGGTTGGCGGCCTCGACGGCGTCGGTGATGGAGAGGCCGGCGGCGAGGGCGACGGCGAGGGTGGCGACGACGGTGTCGCCGGCGCCGGTGACGTCGTAGACCTCGCGGGCGCGGGCGGGCACGTGGACGGGTCGTTTTGCCGGCCGGAACAGGCTCATGCCCTTTTCGCCGCGGGTGATGAGGAGCGCCCGGCATTCGAGCTCGGCTAAGAGCAGTTGTCCGGCGCGGTCGAGGTCGGCGTCGGTCTCGATCTCGAAGCCGGCCATTTCGGATGCTTCCTTGTTGTTGGGCGTGATCACGTCGGCGCCGTGGTACCAGTCCTTGTGCTCGGGCTTGGGGTCAATGGCCAGGACCTTGCCCTTTTTTATGCACAGCGCGCGGAGCCGGTCCATGAGCTCGGCGCTGACCACGCCCTTGGCGTAGTCCGACACGATCACCGCGTCCATCCTTCGCATGACGCGCTCGATCCCGAGCCACATGGCCTCGGTGGTCTCGGGCTTCAATGGCCTCTTGTCTTCCCGGTCCACCCGCACCACCTGCTGGTTGTGCGCGATGATCCGGGTCTTCACCGCCGTCGGCCGCCGCGTGCCCCGCCGCACGCAGCTCCGGTCAACCCGGATCAAGTCGAGCGCCTTCTCCACCGCGTCGCCGGCGTGGTCCGTGCCGATCACCCCCGCCAGCGCGGCCTTGGCGCCCAGCGCCACGATGTTGTTCACCACGTTCGCCGACCCGCCCAGAAGCGTGGTCTCGCGCGAGGCCTCCACCACCGGCACCGGGGCCTCCGGCGAGATCCGCCGCACCTTGCCCCAGATGAAAACGTCGTGCATGATGTCGCCGACCACCAGCACCCGGGCCTTTTTGAATCCGTCCAGCGCGCCGAGCCACGCCGGACCATGGGATTTTTTCTTCATGGGACCGCCGATCATTCAGGGATTATTTCCGCGGGCTCGCGGCCTTCGATCAGGGCGCGGGCCGCGGGCGAGAGGTAGACGTTGTCGAGGTCCCGGCCGCGCAGGGCGGACGAGATAAGCATGGCCCGTTCGAGCAAGGTGAGTCCGGGGTCGAGGAAGAGGATGGGCTCGCCGCGCAGGGTGCAGAGCCCGCTGCGGACTTTCACGTCGCCGCTGTTGAGCGCGGCCTCCCGGATGGTGATGCCGGCGCTCTCGGCCGCGGCGATGAGCTCGTCAACTATTTTGGTCTGGTCCATTGTTCTCGGGGGACAGGAGCTGGAAGCGCTTGATCTCTTCCTTGAGCGTGTCCGCCTCCTGGGTGAGCGCGTTGACCACGTCGGCCAGGCGGCGGCCGCTCTCGCCGCCCTGCTGGCTGGCCACCTTGATCCGGTCCATGAGCTGCACCACCTGCGAGCTGCCCTTCTTCTGCTCCTGCTGGGCCTGGTTGATCGAGTAGAGCATGTCGGTGATGTTTTCGATGGACTTGGTGATCAGCCGCGATCCCTGCAACTGCTCCTCCGCGTTGCGCTTCACCTGCAACGACGCCGACTTCATCTCCTCCGTGGACTTCAGGATCAACGACCCGCCCTTGCTTTGCTGCTGGGTGGCCACCGAAATCTGGTTGATCATGTCCGCCACCTGGTCAATGGCCTTGGACACCTGCCGGCTCGACTCCGCCTGCTGCACCGTGGTCTGCGCGATCTCCTGCACCCGCTCCGTAGCCAGACGCGTGCTCTCCCGGATCTTGGCCAGCGACCCCGAGGCCTGCTCCACGACCCGCACCCCGTCCTCCACCGCCCGCGCGCCCTGCTCCACCGCGCCCACCGCCTCCCGCGACTCCTCCTGGACCCCGCGGATCAACTGGTGGATCTCGCGCGTGCTCCCCGACGTCCGCTCCGCGAGCTGCTTGATCTCGTCCGCCACCACCGCGAACCCGCGCCCGTGCTCGCCCGCCTGCGCCGCGATGATCGCCGCGTTCAGCGCCAGGAGGTTCGTCTGGTTGGCCACGTCGTCAATCACCTGTACGATCTTGCCGATCTCCAGCACCCTCTGCCCCAGCCGCTCGATCACCGTCTGCGCCGCGTGCACCACCTCGGAAATGGACTGCATCCCGGTGTTCACGCGCGAGACCGCGTCAACCCCTTCCTCCGCGTCCTTGATCACCGACTCGCTCCAGTTCGCCGTGTCCTTCGCGTTCTGCTCGATCTCCCGGATCGAGGCGTCCATCTCGCCCATGCTCGACGCCGTCTCCTCCGACAGCGCCGACAGGTTCCCCACGTTCTCCGCCACCTGGTCCAGCGCCGCCGTCATCTCGTTGATCGAGCTCGAAACATTGGAAATGGACTGGTTCAGGATGTCAACGCTCTCGTTGATCTTCTTGATCGCCGCGCCCATCTCGAAAATCGAAGAGCTGCTCTCCTCGGCCGACGCCGACAATACCTCAACGTTGTCCGCGATGCTCTGGATGTTCGTGTCCATGTCCGACATCGCGCCCGAAACGTCCTCCACCGACTGCTCCTGCAGCCGCGAGCTGTCCTTCACCGAGTCCACCGCCTGGCGGATCGAGCTCGTCGCCAGGTCAAGGCTCGAAGCCGCCGCCTGGATCCGGTTCAAGACCTCCCCCAGCCGCCCGCTCATCCCCCGCAGCGACAGCGCCAGGTCCCCGACCTCGTCGTTGGCGTGGAAGAAAACGTCCCGGTGGATCTTGCCCTCACCCACCTGCTCCGTGAACTCGACCAGCCGAGCCACCGGCTCCGAGATGTCGCGAGAGATCACCCACACCACCCCCACGCTGATCAGAACCACTATCCCCATCAGCGCCATCGAGATGAATATGAAATAGTTGAGCTTGGGACGGAAGTGCTCCCATGGATAGCCGAACACCAGGAAATAGGTCGCCGCACTCTCCCCCGCGCCCACGTTGATCTTTTTCACCACGTTAATCTCCGGGCCGAACGGGTTGAACTGATACGAAATGTTCTTTTTGTCCCGGGCAGCTTCCAGCCGATTTTCTATTTCCGACATCACCACTTTGGGAAAGAGGTCGAGAAACTTTTCATCCCGTACGTACTCAAAATAGCCGTCCTTCCTGAGCTCGATCAGGTAAACATTGTTCTTCGACTGCTTCTCGTACTCGCGAAGACGCGCCAACAGGTCGCCGCGATAGCCCGGGTCGGAGATGCTGGTCCACAGGATGCTGTCCGAATAATCCTCCACATGGTCCATGTTGCTCTCGCCCACCCAGTTCTGCAGCACGTTCGCCGCCTGCTTGTAGCCCGCCATCTCCGCCATGAAAAGCGCCAGGCAGATCAGCGGGATCAGGGTCAGCAAGAGCGACTTGTTGAGAGGGGTCCGCCGCGCCGCGAGCTTCTTGTCCAGGACCTCCGGCGCCCGGTGGATGATCAGGCCCACTACCGGATCAATGATGTGGCGCCACATGTAAAACTGGAAAATCGTGATCAGGAACGCCCCGGAAACGATCCCGATGTAAAGCGTCACCGCGTCGGAAGCCTTGAGCTTCCAGGCCGTCCCCCAATACGACCCGAACACCGCGCCCAGGCCGCCCGCCACCCAGGCCAGCAGACCGAACAGCGGCATCAGCGACGGAAAATCCAGCATGGCCTCAAGCGCGTCCTCCGCGCTCACCGGCTCCCCGCCCTCCCCGGAAAGGAAAGCCTCCGCCTTCCGCCAACGCCGGTTCATCAGCACCCGGTGCACCGCGATCATCGAGAGCGTCGGCGGCATGGCCCAGCCCACCGCGGTCACGACCAGCCCCAGCGTGATCGTCGGGATCAGCACCGCCGAGTAAAAGCTCAACACCACGATCCCGCCCACCGTCAGGATGCCGATCCACATCTCAACCTGTTTCCTGGCCTGTGCTACTACCGGCGTCATTTTGGCCCTACCTCAGTGCAGGTGTCCCGCCGCCGCCGTCTCCAGAAGGGCCTCGCCCAGCGGCGAGGACACCCAGGAATCACGGCACGGCTTGCAAATGATATAAGTCATCTTCTGATACACCTCGTCCAGAAGCTCCTGCTCGCTCTTCTGCTCGACCTCGCTCCACAGCCGCTCCAGCTCGCCCGCCGTCGGCGCCGGCGCGATCGTACCGTCAAAGTCCGCAACCACGTTGATCGTAACCAGGTACCGCGTCTGGCCCTCCTTGAAAACCCGGCCGCACCGCGCGCACGACTGCGTGTAATCATGGCCCATGAAAATAATTCACCCTCTTCGCCGGGGAACACGGTCCCCCGACACCCGTTAAGCCTCGATATAAAACCTATTATATGCCACCAGTCCTGTCAAACACAAACAGCGAACAAGCCCTCGGCCTTTCGCTGCTGGCGCTGAAAAGGAATGGCAGCTCCTCATGCCGCGAGGCCGCGCCCTGACATCATGAAAAGGAGCGAGAAGCGAGAAGCGAGAATCGAGGATGTTTTCCGGACCCCCTCGCTTCTCGCTCCTCGATCCTTTTTTCCGTGCAGGTTATGATATTATTGTGACGCGGGCGTCTCGCCTGCTGGATCCTTGATGCCGGCCGCGAATCCGCCGCCGGCGAGGAGGTCAAGATGTCAATGTCACAGCCGGTAAGGATCGCCCTTCTGGGCGCGGGCTCGCGCGGCGAGTTGAACCTGGCCACCCTGGCCCGGCGCTATCCGGACCGCATCCGCTTCGTGGCCGTGGCCGAGCCGCACCAGGGCCGGCGCGAGCGCTTTGTCCGCGACTATGGCCTCGACCCCGCCCTGGCCTTTAACGACTGGCGCGAGCTCACCGGCCGGCCGCGCGTGGCCGACGCCGTCATCAACACCCTGCCCTGCCGCCTCCATTACGACTCCGCCCGCGCCGCGATCGAGGCCGGCTATCACATGCTCCTGGAAAAGCCCATGTCCCTCGAGCCCTGGCAGTGCGTGGACCTGGTAAGCCGCGCCAAGGCCAAAGCAACGCTGCTCGGCGTCTCGGTCCAGAACCGCTTCAACCCCATCTATCAGCGCGCCAAAAAGCTGCTGGACAACGGCGCGGTGGGAATGCTCGTGAACGTGGACTGCGCCGAGAACATCGGCTATTGGCACTTCGTCCTCAGCTACGTCCGCGGCATCCACCATCATTCCTCCATGTCCCACTCCTTCATGATGGCCAAGGGCATCCACGACATTGACCTCATCTGCTGGCTGGTCGGCGCCCGCGTCAAGCGCGTCGCCGGCTTCGGGAGCCTCAAGTTCTTCACCCCCGACAACGCGCCCCCCGGCGCCCCCGAGCGATGCATGGACGGATGCCCGGTGGAATCATCATGCGTCTTCAGCGCCATCAAGCAGTACTTAAAGCCCGGCCGCCCCGACATCCCCGCCCGCCTCTACACCGGCCAATCCCTCGAAGCCGTCGTTGACCTCATCCGATACCCCCGCTTCCGCACCATGGCCTCGATCATCACCCAGCACGACCTCTCCGAAGACGGCATCAAAAAATCCCTGGCCGAGACCGATTACGGCCGCTGCGTCTTCCACGCGCCCAACAACGTGGTGGACCACCAGAGTGTGAGCCTCGAATTCGACAACGGCGTCACCGCATCCTATTCCCTCTCCGGCTTCTCCCTGGTCTGGGAGCGGACCCTCAACTTCCACGGCAGCAAGGGCGAGCTCCGCACCGCCGACTTCTCCGGCCGCCTCGAAACCCGGACCTACCACCCCGCCGCCGTCCGCAAACAGCGCATCCCCTATCACGGAATCCTCCACGGCGGAGGCGACAAGACCGTCCTCCTCGCATTCGCCGACGCCGTCAGCCATCAAAGCGATCAGCTCCTCATCGCCGCCGACACCTGCCTCGACGCCCACCTCGTCGGCTTCGCATCCGAAAAAGCCCGCACCCAAAACGTAGTCGTGGACATGGAAGAGTTCCGCAAGGAGGCGGAGGAAAAGGCGGCGGCGCAGGTCTGAGACCGGGCAAGGCTTGGGGCTTGAGGCTTGGGGCTTGAGGCGTGGGGCTTGAGGCTTGGGGCTTGAGGCGTGGGGCGTGAGGCTTTTGGGGCTTGAGGCGTGGGGCTTGGGGCGTGGGGCCTGAGGCGTGGGGCTTGAGGCAATGTGGGAGGCCGGCTCGGACGTGTGACCTTCTCATCCCCCGGAACCGCCGGTTTGTAGCCGGTGCCCCCCATCCACGACCAACTCCCCGTCCATCTTTGTCCCGGAGGGACGGCGGATAGTAGCCCGGGAATTCATTCCTGGGACCATGGACGACGGTAACCAATCAAGTCCCGGCGGGACGGCCGAGATTTCCCGTGAATCCATGAAAATCCATCAAGCCGGAGAGCCGGCCCGGCTATGCGATAGGGACGGATTCGCCGCCGGGTGCTCCCGAGCCCGCTATTTTTTCTTCATCGCGGCCTGGCTGATGGCGACGTCTTTCACCTTGACCGCGCCGTTCTCGATCGTCACCCGCCGCGCCCAATCCTTGCCCGGGGCGTTGTCCGCGGCCAGCGTGAACTTGATCCCCTTCATTTCCTTCTCCGTCCACATCTTCGACTCGTGCTTGTGCCCGAACATCAGTACGTCAATACGATCGAAGATCACCCGCATCAGCGCCCGCGCGTCAAACAGCTCCATGAACGGGTTGTTGACGATGAACGGGTGATGGTGCAGGATCAGGATCTTCTTCATCTCCGGGACCGTGGGCGTGCTCAGGATCCGGTCCAGCCCCTTGAGCTGGCCCTCGCCCACCTCCCCGCACGCGAAATCAAACGGGTGGTCCGTCTCCAGGTTGCTGTCCAAAGCGATGATCATCGCGCTGTCATCCCCATCCTTCACCACGTTCACCACCGGCAGGTTATAACCCTTGAACGTGCCGCCCTGCTGAAGCGGGCCCGCCAGCAGCTCGTCGAACCGCTCGGCCCGCTCCTCGCTGTAAAAGTTGCCCACCGCCCCGAAATCGTGGTTGCCCGGGCAGATGAAAATCCGCCGCGGCCCGCGGTTGAACCGCGCCAGCAGTTCCATCGCGTTCTCATACTGCTCCGCCGAGCCGTCGTCCGTGACGTCGCCCGTCACGATCACATGGTCGTCCGGGTACTTGGCGTGCACGAAGTCCAGCACCTTCTTCGCCTCCGCGTTGTCCCCCGCCCCCCGGTGCAAATGCAGGTCGCTCAAATGAATGAACCTCATCTCCGATCCTCCTTTTGGCTGGGCTGACGTTTTCTTTAACTCCATCCGGCGCCGCCTGTTCCCGCAGTCCGTGAGGCGCCGCTGTCACAATAAACACCGGAACGAGTACCGGATAACCTCCCGGGCCCACCTCTGATATATCTTAAGTTCCGCCGGCAGACCGCCCCCGTCCGAGCCCAGCTTTGAGCATAAAAATAAAATCATTCCGAATGTCCTCATTTCCTCGGCCGTGAAGGTCTGGGGCGGCTTGACTTGGTGGTTCACCAGCTTGGCCAGGAAGGTATTGAAATCCGCGGCCTCGCCCTCGTAGGCAATCAACTCGCGCAAGAACTTCGCCCCCGCCTCCCCTGTCCCGATACTGATGACCAAAAGCAACTGCGCCGCGCGGTACTCGCCCCTCTCCTCGTTCACGAACTCCTTGAAATTCTTTTTCGCCGCCAATACCCGGAGCAGAGCATACAGGTTCACCAGGCGCTTGGCCTGACGCGGCGTCCGCACGAACCCGTGCAGCTTCTGCATGAACTCCTGCTCCCGCTGCTCCAGGGCAAAACTCTCCTCCGCTATCTCCGTCATCACCGGCTCGCTCTCCTTCCCGGTCAGGGGCGAATCATCCAGGCCCCCTGCTTCAGCCGAAGTCACCATTGTAGCCGGCGAAAATACCCCAACTTCTCCGCCGAAATCGGGGTAACCCAGCGGTTGAACCGCCTGTTCCCCGGCTTCCGCCTCCGGGACCCGAGATGACGCCGGCGTCTGCGTCGCTTCAACTCCCTCGCTCTTCTCCCTCTCCTCCCTCGTCTCGATCAGCCGGTCTATCAATTCGCTGAACCCCTTTTCCGACATCTCCGGCAGCGAAAACGGCACCTGGAAAATCTTCTCCAGGTAATCATGCGCCGAGAATCCGCCCCGTCCTTTTTCCTTGGACGCGTGTTTCTCGTCCAGCGAAAGCACCAGCCACCGCGCGTCCACCGCCACCACCACGTTGAACAGATCCATGGCCAGAAGCAGATAAACCGCCTGCAGCACGTCCACCACCCGCTCCGCCGGGCACCGGTCCAGGTCGTCAATATAAAGGATGATCCGCTCGATCGGGCCCTCCCCGCCCTGGCCCCAATCATCCAGGAGCTTCTCCAATTCCTCGAAATCCCGCCGGATCAAGCTGATCAGGCCCATCCGCTTGACATACCGCGGGTCCTGGCCCTGTCCGCTCACGAAATCGTAAACCAGGCCGCCCGAAGCGAGACGCTGAATCTCCGCCTCCGACTCCGCGATCCGTTTCTCCGCCTCCTTCACCTGTTCCGAGTTCTTCTGAATCTTGGAATCAAGCTCCCGGACCTCGTCAAGCAGCTTCTTCTCCTCCCCGACCGGCTCGCCGCCCCCGGCTTCCTCCCGCGCCACCGCAGCCGTTGCCTCCTCAAAGACCGACGCCGCGCTCCGGATCGCTCGAAGCTGCCGGCCCGCCCACGTCAGCGGAGGCCCGAGGGCCACCGCCACCTGCGCGATCAGCAGCACCATTTTGCCCGCCGCGTCCCCGGCCCATTTAAACCAGTCCGGCTGCAGACTCGGCAAGAGCGCCAAGACCAGCACCCCGATAATTACCGCCAAAGTCAGCGCGATGTTCCCGGCGCCGCTGAACCGCGCACCTAACGCCGTAAGAAGGCCTTGCACGCTGCCATCGAGCCTGCGCAGATCAGCGTACGCCCTGGCAACCTCCTCCCCGCCTTTGACCGCATCCTTGAACCCCAGCCTCTCCGCCGTCTTGCCCGCCTCCTCGAGGGCGGAGCCATTGGCCTTCATTACCGCCGCCCACGAGCGCGCCAGCTTCATCGCCGCCGCGGACTGCTCCTTGGACTCCCGCTCCCGCCGGCTTTCTTCCAACTGTCGCGCGGCCTCCTTCCTGGCATCAACCGCATTGGCTTGGTCCAGCTTCGCCCCGGAAATGGCCGCCTGGCTCGACTGGATCTCGCTCCGGATCATCCGCCGCGCCTCCTCCAGATTGTCCGCCTTCTCTCCCTCTTTTCCCTTTTCCCCCGGGAGCGTGTCCTTGATCTCCTCCGCCAGACCGTCGAAAATCTTCTTCGCCAGGCACGCCCACAGGCTCGTGTCCATGTAATGCCAGGCGTTGAACCCGATCTGCGCCGCCCGCGTCACGTAAACCGGCTTTTTAACCTCTCCCGCCTTCCCGTCCCCCGCTTCCTTCTCCGCCCGTTCCTCCTCCTCCCGCGCCGCTTGTGTCAGCTCTTTGATCCGCTCCTGCATCATCCCGATAAAATAACTCTTCCCCATCCCCCAATCCCCGAACAACCCGATCGAAAGTGGAGGCTTCACGTCCCGCGCCGCCAAAAGTTTCGCGAAGCAATCAACCTGGTCCCTAAAATCCAGGCTGTCCTCCTCCCAAAGCTTCCGCCCCTCGTCCGACCTCACCTGGTCCGCCGTAACCACCGCCCGGCCGGGGGCAACGGGTTCATCTGATGGTTCGGGAGGCTCAGGCCTGGACATGGCTTCTGGAACTGGTTCTGAACGCTGAGGAGGGGGAGATACTAATTTCTGTGAGGTCTCAGCCGGCGGCGGGGATAATTCTCCCTCCATTGAGGCGCTGGAGTCGAGACTGATGGGGCTGGGTTCCTTTCCCTCCACTTCCACTCGCGGCCGGGCTTTCCCCAATAAAATATCCAGGTGCAAATTCCAGATCTGGATCGTCTTGTTCCCGGGACGAAGGGTCGCCAGGATAGGCTCGCGCGGATGGAAGGCGATACCGGGAGTCCAATATTCCGAGACCGGAGCGGGTATTTTGGCAACAATTCCCCATTTGTTGTTGCAATCCCATAAATTAACGCTTTCGTCTTCCTTGGTGGCAAGCAGGCTTCCATCCGCCGAAAAAGAAACGCAGGAGACCGCGGAATGATGATCCGGCAAGATGGCGACTCTGCTCCATGTTCTCGTATCGTATATCTGCGCTGTGCCATCCTCCGAACCGGTAGCCAGGAGCCTGCCGTCCCGGGACCAGCAAACGCTGTAAACCGCGTCCTTATGATGATCCAACACCACCATATCTTTCCAATTCACAGCGTCCCAGATTTTCACCAGCCCATCTTCCGAACAGGAAGCCAACAACATTTTTCCATCAGGATGCCAAGACAGATCGTTGATGTCCCTTGAATGCGCCCTGCTAATATTTTCATCAATCCCGCCTCGGGGATCCCAAATTATAATATTGCCGTCTCCATCTCCCGAGATTAATGATTTGCCCCTAACACTCCAGGCCACGCAGTACACCCATTTCTTATGGCCCTCCAGAATGGTCTCTGGCGTTCCATTCATTATGTCCCAGATAATGACTCGGTTGTCGTTTGAACAACTAGCGAGGAATCTATCGTCAGGCGACCATTTCACGCCGAAAACTTCTTCTGTATGGCCTTTTAAAATCATTGGCGGCCGATTAGGATAGTTCATATCCCAAATCCTGACCGTTTGATCGAACGAAGCAGAGGCCAGCCTGTCCCCTTTCCATGACCATGCGATCCGATTAATGGTATCTGTATGTCCTTTAAGGAAAAACGCCTCCCTAATACCCGCAATTACTTTATCCTTAAACGGCGTGGCCACGCTCTTGCCTTTCTTCATGCCCGGCTTTCTCTCGTTCTTTTGCATTCCCTTTCTCCCTTGCCCCGCAACCTTGCCCCTTCAATGCCGTCATCAGCGATCAGTCGAATTGCGCCGCCGCGCTGTGGAGTACGAGCGGCTTGCCGCTTTGGAGTGCGCGCGGCTTGCCGCCGCTTTGGATCGGCAAGCTTGCTTGCCGGAGCTCTCGAAAAAGATCTTCAATCCGATGAGATTTATAACATTCCAACCAATGCGGATAAAGAACCGTCACTCCCCGGGAGCAAGCTCCCGGAACGAGAGCGGCGGCAAGCCGCGCGCACTCCAAAGCGCCGAGGCGGCGCCCTTTTGCCCCAGGCACTAACTAACGGGCAGTGGGCGTTTCCGGCTGCGATCAAGGTTCCGGCGGAGGGATGGGCGGGAGCTTGGCAACGAGATCGGCCTGGTCAGCATCATTGGGTCCGCGGCCGCTGCTGGGGGCATGTGCATGTTCCCGTCTCGCCTGAGTCCGCATCCTAGCAGAGTCCAGGGCCCCTTGTCAAGCAAAATATATCGCATCAAGTATCTTTTTATTTACGCCCTCCGCCCCGCCCCTAGCCCAGCCGGACGCCTCCCAGGATATAAGCCGGTGGATAAAACCGGTAAAAATTACCTGTTGGGGTGCGACGTTTTTACAATATATGGGGGGAGCTTTCAGGTTTGTGGTTTGAGGTTTGGGGTTTGTGGTTGAAGAGAAGAGAGGAGGGGGACGGTTTTGGATAGCGGCGCTCTACAAAAAGCGAGGTTGGCCCCGGGGCGATGGAAATTCGGGGTTTTCATTTTCCCGTTCTTCGAGCCCCAAACC
>DATKZS010000086.1:0-37191 GCA_035527835.1 bacterium | reverse complement strand
TCGCCGAGGCCGTCAAGCGCTTCAACCTGGAAATCTTCGCCTTCTGCCTCATGACCAACCACTTCCACCTCTTCCTGCGCACCCCGGAGGCCAATATCTCCCGCGCCCTGCAATGGATCAACTCCGTTTACACCCAGCGCTGCAACCGCCGCCACCGCCGCGGCGGGCACCTGTTCCAGGGCCGCTTCAAGTCCGTGCTGGTCATCGAGCAGGCTTTCATTTTCATCAATCTCTTTGGTTATGGCATTTCCCTTTCCAAGTTTAGCCTCCATCAGCTTCCTGGCATTCCTGTAAATGCAGATTCCGCCTAGAGTAAGCCTTCCGATGGTAACCTGTTGAAGGAGATCCCGAGTGAATTCCGCGTAATAATCCCGCCAGCCCGAGACCGGGATAAGGGGCATCATCACCGCGCGGACCGGATAGCCTTTTCCAGCGCAGTGCCGCATGGCCTTGATCCGATCTTTTATCGGAGGCACGTTCTCCTCGAAACGGGAGGCGATCTCGGGAGGATTCAAGCTCCAGGAGAGGATGGTGCGACCGCGATGCTCCAGATCGAGGAGCCGGTCAACGTCGTCAGTCTTGGTGAGGAGCGTCATCCTCGCGAACTCATGGCGGGCGAAAAAAGGGACCAAAACTCTTGAGTACCCGGTCAGAGGATCGAGGGCCAGCCCGTCCTGGAGCTTGCCCAGGTAAAAGGCCATGGGCTTTCCTGCCCGATGAGCGGCCCGGTCAATCTCGTTCAATATTTCTTCCAGGTTGAGGAAGACCTTGACGGTCGGCGAATGCCATACAGTCCTTGTTCCCGCCAGGTAGCAATATTTGCACCCGTAAAAGCAGAAGCCCCAGGGCGAGAAATGCCAGTAGTTGGGGCAGGCGTTGCCCTCCTCCTGGCTTACGCGGACCGCGCTCTTGTGCTCGCCGAAAACCAGGGTGGCCTTGCCCTTGCCGGCTCTCTTGGCCGGGTCTTTTTCCCGCAGGTCTATCCGATTATGGGGGAAATCGAGACATTCAATTGTTTCAGCATCGGGATAGAGCTTGCGGATACCAGCGATGAACCGGCGCCTCTCATCGGATGAGTCGCTCCCCTTGGCGAGAATAATCCTTTCAACCCGGAAGCGCCCGGGCCTTCTCGGGCCATAGTCAACCGGAAGTTGAACAGACTCTGAATTGGAGGGGAATAGATTCAGTTTCCTTTCTCCCGAGCTTACTATCTCTGCAGTTGGAACCTCGGTCAATCCCGATGGCTTAACCCTCTCCGCCTTCTTGCCGGTCACGCTTTCCCGGCGCTTGATAATCATATCACAATACATCGGATTCCGTTCCATCAGCAAGGCGATTCTCTTGGACTTCTCCGCCGCTATTAAGGTGGTGCCCGATCCTCCAAAGGGCTCGAAAACCCTTGCGCCATCTCCCGTATATGCCAGCATTGATCGGTAGGGAATTTCTACCGGACATACGGCCGGATGCCCGTATTTTTCCGCCTGGTTAGTGATCGAAGCTATCATCCAGACATTGGGATGATGAGCTTTCATATACTTCATTCCTTCCAAGGTCATTCTAGGCATCTCGCCCGGCTTCTGATACACCAGGAGAGCCTCCCACTGGAAGGCTGGATAATAAAACCGGTTTCGAGTGATATGAAAATTCCCGGGTATCGAATAGTTGGCGCTGGTTTTATACCAGACGATATAGTCGGGGTATTTAAGACCGGCTTCTTCAAGAAGCTTTGAATGGTGGCTGGTTAGATCAAGCCGTTCAGAGCAGTCATTGGCAATGTTCCAAACCATGACCCCGCCGTCCTTCAATATTGCCTTGCAGTTTCCGATGATCTTACTCATGTCTCCGAGATATTCATGATAGGTCGGCCATTGGGCATATAAGCGCTGATTGAAATAGGGCGGGCCTCCGAAAATGTGGTCCACCTCATGGCCTTGTACCAAGAGAGCAATGGATTCCGCGTTTATTGAATCGCCACAAAGCAGTCTGTGACCGCCAAGAAGGATCAAATCACCTGGCTCAGTTTCAGGGTCCTCATTCACCTCAGGAAGCTCGTCTTCGTAAAGACCAAGCTCAGCGCTTAGGTCATTGATCAGCTTCCTGATATCAATGTCGCTGAAACCCAGATCATGGATGTCAAAATCTTCCAGCTTGAGTTCTTCCAGGATTTCACTCAGTTTGGGAAAATCCCAATCCGCGATCTCGGCGGTTTTGTTGTCAGCGATTGAAAAAGCCTTACGCTGATTCTCAGCCATCTGAATTCGAATTGCAGGCACAGGGGTCATTCCCAACGTCTTTGCCGCTTTCCAGCGAGTATGCCCGGCAATGATGGTGTGATCCTGATCGTAGAGAATCGGAACGTTGAACCCGTAGGACTTGATACTCTTCGAAACAGCTTCAACGGCATGGTCGTTGATTCTTGGGTTGCTCTCCCATGGCTTCAATTCGTCAATGGCGATTTCACTGACTTCCAGCATGTTCCCTCCTTGGCTAAAGATTAAAATTTCCGATACTTAAATGTCATAAATGATACGCGCCATTCGAAGCTTGTCAAGGCCCAACCTATTATTTTGTTTAAGTTTTTGTATAGTACGGCTCAACAGCGTTCTTAATGGCCGGGAATCATTGGAGAAAGTATTGGGAAATATCAATCCCTGATCCACTATTCTGGCGCGGTCAGGTCGCGCTTCACCCAGGTTGATGAAGGCAACTTGGAACGGGGGCGTCCATTCAATCCCTGGAAATTTGCATTATAAGGGGCGATGGTTCGTATCCGCCAAATGGTTGAGTCAACCGGATTAACCACGGCAGAAGGAAGGCGTTTAATAACAAGCAGATACAGAAGAGAGTTCGTAGGCTTTGAAAAATGGAGGATAAGGGACTCGAACCCTCGACCTATGCGTTGCGAACGCATCGCTCTCCCAACTGAGCTAATCCCCCATAGGCCCTGAAAACTCGGCCCCGCGTCATCGGCGGGAACGCGGGGACTACATCCGGGCAGGTGTTTATGAAAGCACAAAGCCGCCCCGAATTCAACTCGCGCAGCGCCGGCGGCCCGCCTCATCTCCACCATTCTTCCCGGACGGCAGCGGCGTCCCTCATGATCTCCCGCGCGGAATTGGTTATTGCTCCGCCCTCTGATAAAATCCATTGCATTCGGGAGGCGAGCATGGACCTGAATGAGCTTCGACAAAAATTTCTTTCCCCCGGCCGGGAATACGGCCCGACCACGTTCCTCGCGCTGAACGACGCGCTCGACCCGGACCGGCTGCGGGCCGCGCTCCGGGAGTTCGGCGACAAGGGCTGCGCCGGCGTGTTCATGCACCCGCGCACCGGGCTTACGGTCCCGTATCTTTCCGAGCCTTTCTGGGAAAGCATCGGGGTGATCGTGGAGGAGTGCAAGCGGCTTGGGCTCACGGCCTGGATTTACGACGAGTACAACTGGCCCTCCGGCGTGGCCGGCGGCCGGGCGCTGGACAATCATCCCGAGTTCCTCATGCCCTGCCTGGAGTACACGCGCCTCACGGTGCGGGGCGGGGAGGAGCTGGTCCACGCCGGCAAGGCCGTGGCCGCGTTTTCCGTGGACCACAAGATCACCGACCTCTCCGAGCACATCCAGGACGGCCGGTTCAACGCGCCCGAGGAATTCGAGGGCGACCTGCTCCTGTTTTACGAGGACGCGGTCACGGACAACACGTTCGCCACGCAGAACGCGCCGTGGTGCTCGGGCGTGACCGGGTATCTCGATCTGATGAACCCGGCGGCGGTCGAGCATTTCATGGACCTCACCCACCGCGAGTACGCCCGCCGCTTCAAGGAGCACCTGGGCCATACCATCCCGGGCCTGTTCACGGACGAGCCGCAGTTCTACCGGGGCTTTCCCTGGACCCACGCGCTCCGGGAGCGGTTCCGCGAGGCGTACGGTTATGACCTGTTCGAGCGGTTGTACATGCTGGTCCTGGACTGCGGGGATTTCCGCAAGCTCCGGTGCGACTTTTACGCGGCGGTGGAGGACCTGTACGCGGAGAGTTTTTATGCGAAGGTCCGCAAGTGGTGCGACGAGCAGGGCCTGATCTTCACCGGCCACCTCGGGATGGAGGAGCGGCTGCGGGAGCTGGCCGTGAACCACGGCGGTATTTACAAGCCGCTGCAGTGCCTCGCCATGCCCGGCATTGACGCGCTCGGCCACGGCAACCCGGTGGCGGGCGGGCTGGTCAACATGGAGTCGCCGCACTTCTCGCCCCGCGCCGCGGCGGCAATCTCGCGGGTGAACGCCGACGGCAAGGTGCTGTGCGAGGCCGGGGGCGGCAGCGGCTGGGAGGCCACGCCGTTCATGCTCAAGCTCCAGCTCGACTGGCTGTTCGCGAGCGGGGTCACGTTCATCAACCCGCACCAGAGCCTCTTCTCGGTCAAGGGGCTCAGGAAGCGGGACTTCCCGGTGTCGCATTTCAAGCAGGAGCCGTGGTGGGACCACTACCGGGTGCATTCCGAATACATCCAGCGCATGAGCATGGTGATGACGGAGGGGACGCCGGTGCGCGAAGTGCTGCTCTATTTCCCCATGGCCTCGCTGCGGGCGTCCCAGCGCGGGCGCGGCATAAGCCTGTCCGACGAGGCGCAGCGCTTCCTGATTCCCTTCCACTCGATCATGGAGTTCCTGGTCCGCAACCAGTGCGACTTCGAGCTGCTCTTCGAGGAGGCCGTGGCCGAGGGCAAGGCCCGCGCCGAAGGCGGCAAGGTCCACGTGGCCGGCGCCGAGTTCCCGGTGCTGGTGATGACCCCGTCATTGGTCGTGCACGAGGCCGTGCCGGATCTCCTGGTGAGCTTCATCGAGAGCGGCGGCAGGATCGTGCTGTTCGAGCAATTGCCGCGCTGGGACACCAGGGGCCGCGAGATCACGGAAAAAATTCTGCCCTGCTTCCGCCGGGCCATGAACCAGGGCCGCGCCGTGCAGTTATCTTCCAGCGTGGGCTTCACCCGCGAGGGACTGCGCGCGGCGCTGGACCGACTGTACCCGCCCGACCTCAGCATCGAGTCCAGCGCCCAGGAGGACATGATCTATCGCCATGTCCGCCTGGGCGGCATTGATCTCTATTTCATCGCCAACCTGGGCGACGAGGATGCGGACGCCGCCATCACCTTCCGCGATCCGCGGCCCGGCCTCGCCCGCCTGGACCCGGTCAGCGGCGCCTGCATCGGCTGGCCCTGGGCCGAAGACGGTCAGGGACGGGCCAAGGCTGAGCTTGGCTTCCACGCCGGCGAATCGCTCATTCTGGCCTGGCACGGCGCGGAAAAAATCGCGGAGCGCATCACCGGCGCGGACCTGCGGGTCCTGGAGTTCAGCCCCGAGAAAATCAGGGGCATCAGCGCGTCCCCGCGGGTCGAGATCCGGACGACGCGCGGGCCGATCATAAAGGACGGGCCGGCGCCGCCGCTGCCCATCACGCTATGGCCGGAGTGGGAGATCGCGTCTGAGGCCGCGAACGTCATGCTGGTCGAGCCGTGGAACGTGAAGACCGAGAGGAAAAAGCCGCTGCCGCTGAGCGGCCTGGCCGGCGAAAAATATTATACCGCACGGACCCGGCGCCTGATCCGGGCCGGCCGCGTGCTGGCAAGGGCGGTGTCGCTCGCGTGGCCGCCCGAGAAGCGCTACCGCACCGAGCGCTACTTTGATTTCAGCGCGGCCGAGCGCCTGCAGCGGCCGGTGTCCAGGATCACGGGCATTGACCTCGCCAGGTGGGGACTTTACGAGACCACCGGCGCCATGGAGCGGCTCGCCGACTACGTGGGCATCAACACGATCATGCGCTCGTTCCCGCCGGCGGGCGCGGCTTACGAGGCGCGGGCCGTGTTCAACGCCGAGCACGTGCCGGATGACCTCACGCTGATTTACGAGGACCTGGGCGTGCCGGTAAGCTTCGAGCTGAACGGCAAAAAGCTCGCGGGGGATACGCCGGCGGCCGGGGCCTGGGACCCGTGCTGCCGCGCCTTCGCGGTTTCCAACGTCGTGAAGCGCGGCAAGAACAGGCTCAGAATGAAAAGCACGCAGATGGATTACCTCGCCTGCTCGCCCAATACCCACAGCATCGAGCCGGTGGCGCTGGCCGGGAGCTTCGCCGTGCGCGGCCGGAAACTGGCCGCGCCCGAAGCCGGCGGCCGGCCGGGCGGCGACTGGAGCGCCCGCGGGTATCCGCTTTACTCCGGGGCCATGATCTACCGAGCGTCGTTCGACCTGCCCCAGGAGTACCTGGACTTCCACCTCGAACTCGAGCTGGGCGAGGTCCGGGAATGCGCCGAGGTCCGGGTGAACGGCGAGTCGGCGGGCGTGCGCATTTATCCGCCGTTCACCTTCCCGGTCACTCCGCTCGCGCGGGCGGGAAAGAACGAGTTGGAGATTAGAGTGGTGAACACCGCGGCCAACTTCTTCGCGCGGCCTCGGCCGTCCGGCATCCTCGGCGTGATCCGGATCGTGCCTTATGCCATCTTCGAGGCCGAGATCGGGGAGGCGCGGAGTGAGTGAGAATTCCGGCTCCGGGCCCGTCATCGTCTGCCTGGGGGAGGCGCTGGTGGATTTCATCGCCATGGAGACGGCCGCGGACATGGGCCGCGCCAGGACTTTTATCAAGGCGCCGGGCGGGGCCATGGCCAACACGGCGGCGGGGCTGGCGCGGCTCGGGGCGCGCGCGCGGTTCGTGGGCAAGGTGGGCGCTGACCCGTTCGGCCGGTTCATGCGCGAGACGCTTTCCGCCGAGGGAGTGGACACCAGGGACTTCATCACGACCGATCAATACGCGACCGGGATCGTGTTCGTGGCGCTGGACCGGGAGCGGGTGCCGAGCTATATTTTTTACGGCTACCCGAGCGCGGACATGATGCTTCGGGAGGACGAGGTGGGCGAGGGTGCGCTGCAAGACGCTGCCTTTCTGCATTTGGGCACGGTCTCGATGGTGAGGGAGGAATCGCGGGCCGCGTCGTTCAAGCTGATGCGGCTGGCGCGGGAGCAAGGCGTCCACATCAGCTTCGATCCCAACCTTCGCCTGCATTTATGGAAGGACCACGGACTGCTCCGGGACACGGCGCTGAAGGCCGCGGCCATGTCGGGGCTATGCAAGCTGAACGCGGAGGAGCTCCGGTTCATGACGGGTGCTGAGCGGCCGGAAGCGGGCGCGCGCCGGCTCCGGGAGATGGGCGTGGAGGCGGTGGTGGTGACGCTGGGCCCGGAAGGCGCGTATTATCTTTGCGGGGAAGGCGAAGGTCGGCCGCCGGGATTCAAGGTGGGCGTGGTGGACACGACCGGCGCGGGCGACGGCTTTGCGGCCGGGCTGCTCATGGCGCTGGCCGAGGCGGGCGAGTGGCCGCCGCCGGCCGCGCTCTTGTCGCGCGCCACCCGCTTTGCCAACGCGGCGGGCGCGCTGGTGACCACGTCGCTCGGCGCCATGTCGTCACTGCCGCGGCGCGACCAGGTGAATGCGTTCCTGGCCCAGCGGGAAAAGGGGGAAATGGGATGAGGGCTTTTTCGCTACAGGCCCACGCGGCCGGCTGGTTCATGGCCGCAATGTTGATCGCTGCCTGTCCCGTGGCCCGCGCCGAGCTGCCCGCGCAAATACCCGTTCCGGCGATGGGCGAGTCCAAGCTGGTGTTCGACTCCAACCCGGCCTACATCAACGACCACACCATGGTGCAGGCCCAGGACGGGACCTGGCACATGATCGGGATCACGCACGACAAGGTCCTGGACGGAAAGCTGCCGGTGCCCAACCAGGAAGACGAGTTCGCGCACGCGTCCGCGCCGAACCTGTTCGGCCCCTGGACCGCGCTGCCGCACGTGCTCAAGGTTGATTTAAGACTCCTGGAGACCCACGTCTGGGCGCCGCACATCGTTTTTAACGACGGCCTGTATTACTGCTTCTACGCGGGCGGCGGCGGACACTGGACCTCGATGATCAACCTCGCCACCTCACCCGACCTCATGAGCTGGACCCGCCACCCGGCCGATCCGCTCTTCCGCGGCTTTTACGACGCGCGCGACCCCATGGTCCTGCGCCTCGCCGACCAGTGGGTCATGTACTACACCAAGACCTACTCAGCCACCGAATGGTACAGCGCCGTGGCCTACCGTCTGAGCCCGGACCTCATCCACTGGGGAGATCCGCAATTCGCCATCGTGCTCAAGACCCTGCCCATCCGGGTCCCCAACTCCGGCCAGACCGAGTCGCCGTTCGTGGTTCCATATAACGGCCTCTACTACCTGTTCGTATGCACGCCCGACCTGGGCTACCGGGTCACCGTGGTTTACGTGTCCGACGACCCGCTCCACTTCGAGGAAAAAAACGAGGTCGCCACCCTGGTGGCCCATTGCGCCGAGGTCGTGAGGGACGGCGACAAGTATTACCTCTCGCACGCGGGATGGTTCTTTGACGGCGTTTACCTGGCGCCGCTCGCCTGGAAAGAGGCGCGCCGCTTCTCGCCGGGGTTCCTGTTCGCGGACAGCGGCGACAACGATGATTACCTCGCGAGCGCGCCCGGGTCCCGGGCGGTCGCGCGGGGCCTGTACCAGGCGCTGCGCGCCGGGGCGGGCCAGGCCATCGAGTACGTGTTCCAGGTGCCGGCCGGCGTCACCGGCGTCAACCTGGCGTTCGAGGAATCGGGCGCGTGCCGGGCGCTGGCGGGAGGAAAGGTGGTGCTGGATGATGGCGGCCAGGCAGGCGAACCGGAGGTCCATGCCATTGACGTCGCGGATTCATCGCCATGGAAGGACGGGGAACTGCGTGTCCGGTTCGAGGATGCCGGGTCCGGCGAAGAGCGGCTGGCCGTGTCCTGGGTCAAGATTTATTTCCGGTGAGGCGGGGCGGCGAACCTAATCGGCGAAGACTACCGCCAAGACGCCAAGACCGCCAAGCAGATTTTTGTATCTTAATAAAAGAAAAATGATTTTCTTGGCGTTCTTGGCGTCTTGGCGGTAGTCTTTGTTTTCATGTTCGAGGAGACATCGCATGAAGAGAGAGATTGTCATTGTGGGGATGGGTCCGGGCCCGGTCAAGTATTTGACTCAGGAAGCCAGGGACGTGCTGCTCGGGGCCAAGGAGATTTATTTCCGGGCGAGCGACCATCCGGTGTATCAGTGGCTTCGGCGCCGGGGCAAGGACTGCGTGAGCTTTGACCCGCTGTACGCCGTGCCCGGCGTGACCTACGACAAGGTTTACCGGACCATTATCTCGGCGCTGATCAAGGCGGCAAGGAAATCGCGCGTGGTTTACGCGCTCCCCGGCAACCCGGTGGTGTTCGAGAAGACCCCGGCGTGGCTCAAAGAGGAGGCCGGTGGCCAGGGCGTCGCGGTGCGGATCGTGGCGGGCCTCAGCTTCCTGGAGCTGGCTTACCAGGCGCTGGAGATAGACCCGGAAGCGGGCGTGCAGATCCTAAACGGTTTCAATTTCGGCTATTACGGCGACTACCCGTTCACGGAGAAGCTGGGGCTCCTGATCGGCCAGGTCGGGTTTCCGACCGGGAAAAATCCGTCGGCCGGCGACAGCAACGCCGCAGCCATCACCCGCGCGCTCCTTAATAAATTCCCGGCCGATCATCCGGTGACGCTGGTGTGGTCCTCCGGCATGCCGGATTACGAGGTCCGCACCCACACCGTCCCGCTCAAGGGCCTGCCCGCGGTCAAGGAATATGTCAGGAGCCTGGCCACGCTCTACGTGCCGCCGGTCCGGCCGCCGTGGGAGTGGGTGAAAAAGAGGGCGCCGCGAAAGGGAGAGAAAGAATTTAACCGCCAAGCCGCCAAGACCGCCAAGGGTTCGCCAAGAAAAAAATAGTGTTTATATTTTCGGGAAGGAGGGCTGCCATGAAAACATCGGTTCATCATGGAAGTATAGGAGTTTTTTTAGCGGGCGTTTTTGCCGTGGTCCTTTGCGGCTGGGCGGGCCCGGCGCAGGCCTCTCCGTGGCGGGACGACCGTCCGATCACGGTGGGCCACCGGGGCACGACGGTGCTGGCGGACGAGAACACGCTGGCCGCCTTCGAGGCGGCTTACGAGCACGGCGTGGACGTGTTCGAGCTTGATCCTCGTCTCACGCTTGACGGCGTTTACGTGATCATGCACGACCCCACGGTTGACCGGACCACCAACGGCCACGGCAAGGTCGCGGACATGACGCTCGACCAGATCAAGGAACTGCGCACGCCGTCGGGCCAACAGGTCCCCATCCTGCAAGAGGCGCTGGCGTTCGCGAAGGGCCACGGCATGGGCGTGTACCTGGACATGAAGGAGCCGCCGCCCGACGGCGCCGCGCTGCTGATCAAGCTGATCGAGGACGCGGGCATGACCGACGAGGTGATCGTGGGCTGCTGGCACAACGCTACCTGCCGCATGGTCGAGCGGAGAAAACCGGAGATCAGCACCTGCGCCTCCTGGCCCTGGCCGGCGCTCACGCTGAAGCAGGCCAAGCGCTCCGGCGCCGACGCGGTGGGAACATTGAAGGGCCTGGCCTCCAGGCGCGTGATCGAGCGCGCGCACCAAATCGGGCTCCGCATCATCACCATGCCCATCATCGGCGCCGACAACCTCGAAAAATTCGAGCGCCGCGGCCTCGACGCCCTCCAGGCCGACGACCCTAAAAGCCTGGAGCCGTACGGCAAGCGCGCCGACCAGTAAGGAGGCACGGAAGATAACCCCAAGACGCCAAGGCCGCCAAGAACAATTAATATTTCTTGGCGGCCTTGGCGTCTTGGCGTTAAATCTTTGTCAACAGACCTGGGCTTGGTTCAGTTCGGTTCCAGCAGCAGATTAATCTCGACCACTTGATACGGCTTGCCTTCCTCCACCCGCAATTCCTCGGATACCGGCTTGAAGCCGTCGGCGGAGGCGGTGATGGTGTAGCCCTTTTGCAGGGGCAGCGTGGCCTGGAACGCTCCCGTGGCGCCGGTGGGTTTTTCCAGCACCGGCTTCATGCTGCCCATCTGGTTGATTCGGACCGTGGCGGCGAGCGGCTTGCACGTCTTCACGTCAATCTTGTCCGCGCCCGCCGGCTTTTGGCAGGTGCTCTTGTCCGCAACCATTCCCCGCACCAGGACCAAGCCTTTTGACGACGGCATCAATTCGATCCGGTCGAGCGGCACGGAATAGATGTCCTCCATGCCCAGTCCGCCCGGCCGGTTGCTGGCCAGGTACGCCATGTCGCCGGAAGAAGGAATGGTGAAGTAGATGTCGTTGTCCGGCGTGTTGATGCTGTCGCCCATGTTGACCGGCTCGCTGAACTTGCCGTCCTCGATCCGGGAGTAAAAGATGTCGGTGCCGCCCTGCCCGCCGTGGCCGTCGGAGCTGAAGTACAGCGTCTTGTCGTCCTTTTGGACCACCACGTGGATCTCGTTTAGCGGCGTGTTCACGGGCGGTCCCAGGCGCCGGGCCTTTTGCCATTTATCGCCTTTTTTCCGGGCCACGAAGATGTCCCAGTTGCGCTCGGTTTTTCCCGGGGCCGGCCGGTCGGAGACGAAGTAGAGGGTCTTGCCGTCGAAGGAGATGGAGGCGTTGGCGTCGTTGTACTCGGAGTTGATCTCGGTCCCGAGCCTGGCCGCGTTGGACCACTGTTTTTTGGCGGGGTCCCAGCTCGCGGTGAAGACGTCGCAGATGCCGGCCTGGTCCAGCCGGTCGCAGCGGGTGAAGTACATGGTCCGCTCGTCCACCGCGAAGCTGTCCGGGCCTTCGCTGTACTTGGTGTTGATCCCGTCGCCCAGGTTCACCGCCTGGGTCCATTCCCCGTTTACCCGGCGCGACAGCCAGATGTCCTGGCCCCCGAACCCGCCGTCGCGGTCCGAGGTGAAATACAGCGCGTTGCCGTCGGCCGTGACAATGGGCCCGAAGTCCGAGTCCGCGGAGTTGACCCGCGGGCCCAGGTTGTTCGGACCGTCAGCGGCCGCGAGCGGACAGGCCAAGGCCAGGACCGCGGCAATGGCCACGGCCATGGGAATAATGATCTTCTTGCTCATGACTCTCACCCTTGATCTTCCATGGGGGATTGTCGCGCCGAATGATCGCCGGCGCGTCCGTCACTGACAGTTTCACTATACAGGGTTTGGAAATTCAGGTCCAGCAGCGCTTGATTGCGCCTGGTCACGGCCCCATTTCGTGCTCGGAGAAGACGATGGCCTGGAATTTTTCGAGCTTGGCGGCCGGGTCGCGGAAGCAGTTCCCGTCGGCGATGCCGGCCTTGTGGCAGAGCTGGGAGAGGTAAGTCTCGCGGTCCCATCCCTGCTCGACGGGGACCTGGGGCAGGAACACGCCGCGGTTCCCGCCCAGGGTGAGGAGCACGCCGTCTCGTCCGACCTGGACGTCGTCCAGGGACTTCACGGGTACGAGGGGGGTGAGCACGGAGATTTCGATTTCGAGGGCGCTGAGCTCGGCGGGGGTGATGGGATGGAAGAAGAAGCGCGAGTCGTGGATGGCGGCGTCCGCCGCGCGGCGCTGCACGCACAAATAGAGCGGCTCGTTGGGGATGATGGTGCCGATGCAGCCGCGCAGCTCGCCGCGGTTCTTGAGCGTCACGAAGGCGGCGCCGATGCCTCTCAGGTTGGCGTCGCCGGTCTCGAGCCTGGGCTGCGGCTCCTTTTTCACCGCGGCCTCCGCGCTGGCCCGCGCCATTTTGAGGAGCTCGATCTTTTCATCCTTCGAGAGTGTAAACATGCTGTTGCCCTCCGCTTGGCCCGACTCCGGCGCGGCCGCGGCCGGACCGCCGTTGCCCGCGGGCGCGATGAACGCCACGGCGCCGTAGCCCACGACCTTGGAATGGTCGCCGGTGGCGTCGCCGCTGTCCGCGTATTTCAGGATCTCGACGTCGGTCCCGCCGCGGAGCTTGAACAGGTCCATCAAAGTAAGCACGGGCAATCCGCCGCACAGCGGGGTGGACTCGTCGCGCACGCCGCCGGCGATAGCGCCCACGTTCATCATCTTGATCAGGTCCAGGGTATGGAGGTCCACCGGCCGGATCACGTCCGAGCTTTTGTACGGCGGGTAGTTGCCGTGCGACATGTCGGTGCTGGCGATGAAGATCACGTCATCGGCGGGAAAGGTCTCGTTCAACACGCGGGCCAGGTCCGCGGCCTGCAGGTCGGTGATATAACCGATGACCATGGGCACGATGGTGAGGTCCGGGCCCACGGTTTCCTGCAGGAACGGGATCTGGACCTCCACCGAGTGCTCGCTGTCGTAGAGCCTGGGGTCCGTGGAGATCCACGGCCGGGCCGAGGCCAGGCGCTGGACCGAGGCGCGGTCAATCCTGACCGTTCCCAGCGGGGTGCGGTACAGGTCCTTGTCCACGACATAGGCGCCCTGGAAGGGCACGTGGTGCGACGGGCCCATGATCACGAAGCGCTTGACGCCGGTGTCCTTGATCTCCCGGTACGCGTACGCGGCCACGGGCCCGGAAAAACGATGGCCCGCGTGCGGGACCATTATTCCCAGGGGCCGGCCGGGGAGCTTCGGCGGCTGGGCCTGGGCCAGGAACCCGTCAACCATGCTCTTGAGCCGCGCCGGGTCGGCCTCGTAAAACTGGCCCGCCACCACCGGCTCCTGGACCAGAGCGGCAGCCGTGCCGGTGTTAGGGGCCTGGGCCTGCGCCTGGCCGGGGGCCTGGGCTGCTTGCTGCACGGGCGCGGCATCGCCTTTACCCGGCTCGGGCGTGGCGCGGTGGCAGGCGGAGAAGGGAAGGGTGAGAAGGGTGAGAAGGGTAAGAAGGGTGAGAAGGGGCGTTGATGCGACATCCGCCATCGCGCGGCCGGCCTTGCCTGGTCCCTTGGTCCCGCGTCTCTTTTGTTTCCTCTCCGCGTTGCTTCTCATTTTTTTCTCCGCGCTACGTCTCATTTTTCCTCTCTCCGTTATCGAGCGCCACGTAATGCGCGGCCTCCTTCATCGAGACATTGGCGGCGACGCGCCTTGTTCCGGCCGCCCGCGCCATGATCATTCCCATCCCGGCGAGTCCCGCGACGGCGAACCCGCGCCTCGTGAGCGCCCGCTCACTCTTATCATTTCTTTTCTTCATCTTCTTTCCCCTGGCTACCGGCTACTTGCTACTGGCTACTCTTGTTCTCACTTCCACACCCCCGGGACCGCCCGGCCGCAGGCCGCGCACTTTCCGTCCTTGATGTTCAAGGCCAGGATGGCGTAGCCGCGTCTGCCGATCAGCAGGTTCTTGCATCCCGGGCAGATGGTGTCTCCTCCTCCCGGCACGTCCACGTTGCCCACGTACACGAAGTGCAGCCCCTGGGCCATGGCCACCTCCCGGGCCTTGACCAGCGTATCCGCCGGCGTCGGCGGCAGGTGCGTCAGCTTGTACAGCGGCATGAAGCGCGAGAAGTGCAGCGGCACGTCCGGGCCCAGGCGCTCGGTCACCCACTCGCACATCCTTTTAATCATGTCCATGTCATCGTTCAGCGTGGGCACGATCAAATTGGTCATCTCCACCCATACCCCGTCCTTGACCGAGATCTCCAGGTTGCGCAGCACCGGCGCGAGCGTGCCCGCGCACACGGTCCGGTAATAATCGTCGGAGTACGCTTTGAGGTCAATATTGGCCGCGTCCGCGTGCCGGTTCAGCTCCTGGAGCGGCGCCTCGTTGATGTAACCCGCGGTGACCAGCACGTTCCGGATGCCGCGCTCCCGCGCCAGGACCTGCGTATCGCGCACGTACTCGAAAAAGATGATCGGCTCGGAGTAGGTATAGGCTATGGACCTGCACCCGTTTCGCAGCGCGGCCTGCACCAGCTTGTCCGGCGGCAGGTCATAAACGCGGTCCGCGTCGTCCGGGTTCAACTGGCTGATCTCGTAGTTCTGGCAGAACTTGCAGTGCAGGTTGCACCCGGCCGTGGCGATGGAGAAGCAGCGCGTGCCGGGCAGGAAGTGGAACAGCGGCTTTTTCTCGATCGGGTCGTAGGGGTTGGCCGACACCGGCTTGCCGTAAACCAGCGTCACCAGCTTGCCGCCAACGTTGACGCGCACCCGGCAGTCGCCCCGCTGCGCCGGACCCAGCACGCACTCGCGCGGGCAGAGCGTGCATTTCACCCCGCCCTTCACTTGCCGCCCTCCCCGTCCGGCTCCCAGTAATCCGCGGGATGGAGCGTGAGCCTGCCCTCGCCCACCAGCCGCTCGATCCTCTTCATGTCCACCGTCGGCCCCGCCGCCGTGCGCAGGTCCCGAAGATACGAGCTATAGACCACGAACCCGCTAAGCCAGACCGTGGCCGCGAACATGGCGAGGAATTTGAGGTCGTCCTTCCTCATGGCCTGTTATGGTAGCATTTGCGAGGCGGATCACAATAAACAGCGCCTCATGCCGCGAGACGGCGCCCTTAAATCGTGAAGATTTTTTCAGACAGGATTAACAGGATTTACAGGATGAAAAACAAAACGCGCATTCTGAACATCCTGTAAATCCTGTTAATCCTGTCTGTATATTCTCTGAGCGGGGAGGCCGTCACGCCATTACCCGGCCTTGGCGACCTTCTTCCCGAGCTCCCGGGCCTTTTTCACGGCCTCCTTGTCCTTGGCGACCTCGCCCTTCTTGTAGGCCCGGATGAAAAGCTCGCCCGCGGGCGTAAGCTTCATGTAGGCGAACGACTCGCGCATCATGCCCGCGACGTGGGGCGTGGCCTTTTCCGTTTCATCTTCCGACGCCGTGATCAGGACCGCCTTCTTGCCCTCGATCTTTTTCGGGTTGTCGCCCCAGCACAGCGCGAACATGCGGTCGAGCGCAGCTTTAAGCTGCGCCGACGGCCCCCACCAGTAAACCGGCGTCGCGAACACCCACGCGTCGGCCTTGACGAGCTTCTTGTACAGCCGCCTCATGTCGTCCTTCTGCTTGCACTTGCCCGTCTTCTTGCACGCGTAGCAGGCCTGGCACGGGTTGATGTCCAGATCGTTAAGCCGGACCTTCGACGTCTTCGCTCCCGCCTCCTCGGCGCCCTCGAGAAAAGCGTCCACCAGAATGTCCGTGTTCCCCCGCTTGCGCGGGCTCCCCGCCAATGCGATGATTCTCATGTTTCATCTCTCCTTTGCGGAAAATTTTGGAGACAGGATTAACAGGATTTACAGGATTCATAAAAAGCATGTCCTGATTTTTCTTTTTCTTATCCTGTAAATCCTGTCCATAAAAAATCCTCATCATTTCAGCACGCCGCCACGCGGCAACAGGGGCCGGCCCCTACCATTTCTTGTATTTCCAGAATAGCATGAATCCGAGCACGGAGATCGAGGACAGGCCGATCACGATCCAGAACGCCGAGGGATGGTGCTGGAGCGGCAGTCCCACGTTCATGGAAAAGGCGCTGACCACGAAGGTCGGCACCATGATGCCGATGGTGATGATGTTGAGGAACTTGATCAGGATGTTCAGGTTGTTGCTGACGATGGACACGCGCGCGTCCATCAGGGAGGCCAGGATGTTCGAGTAAATCTCGGCCTGACGCAGACACTGGTTGTTCTCGACCATGATGTCGTCCAAGAGCTCCGCTTCCTCGGTGGTGAACCCGAGCTTGGCCGCGTTGTGCTTCAGCTTGTCCATGGCCACGCCGTTGGAGCTGATGGCGTTCAGGTAATACACCAGGCTCTTCTCCAGCGTGAACAGGTTGATGAGGTAGCGGTTCTCCATCGAGGCGTTGATCTTCTGCTCCAGCTCGTCCGAGAGCATGTTGATGATCTTGAGGTGGGACAGGAAGTGGAAGGTGGACCGGTTGATGATCTTGAGCAAGAGGTCCGGCAGCGACCGGACCCGGCCGAACTGCTTGCCCTCGAACAAGGGCACGTCCTCCGACAAGATGATAACCAGCCGGTCCTTGAACAGGAACGCTCCGGCCGAGCCCACCCGGAACAGCAGTTGCTCCGCCCCCGAGTAATTCTTGGGGATCTTGAAGATCAGCGCCGCGTGAGACGGCTCGAACTCCAGACGCGAGATCTCGTCCGGGTCCAGCGCCGAGTTCAGAGTGTGCTCGTCAACCTTGAGCTCGTTGATAAGGTACTTCTTCTCCTCCGCGTCCGGGTTGATGAAAACCTGCACTTCGCACGGACCATCGCCCGCGCTCACCACCTTGCAATCAGCGACGTTAAACCCTTTCTGCATGTTCCACTCCCCGAGGATCACCGCCGGATCACAAGGACCGGGCGCGCGCCGGGACCCGGCGCTCCAGCGCCAATAACCGCGCGGGCCGTTATACAGGATATGACATTGTGGATCATGGTCCCGAACCCTCCGGCCCCGGCCGGGCCATGGTTCAGGATCCGGGGCGGGGCTAGGCGGTCAGCCTACATCGTGGGGCGATGTTTTCTTCACCGGCCATGGCTGGAAGCTACCATAACCCTGGAAAAGAGTCAACGCGCGCTCCGGGGCCTGAAAAGGTTTCCGGCGCTGTTTATTGCATGGCCAGGGGCCGGCTCCCGCACTTGAAATTGCCGCGCAAAGATGCAAATAATATAACGGGTCCGCTTTCCGGTGATTACATCATCATTATTGAACGTCAGCGTATCGGCTCTGCCGTGCGCCCCTGCGGCCGCGGCCCCGGAAAAAGATTAAACCAAGCAAAGGGAGGATAGTTAAATGGGAGTCAAGGTTGGCATCAACGGTTTCGGAAGGATCGGCCGCTGCTTTGTGCGCATCGCTTTCGGGTCCGACGTGGAGGTCGTGGGGATCAATGACATCGTGGACGCCAAGACCCTGGCCCACCTCCTCAAGTACGACTCGGTCCACCGCACCTGGGACCAGGACGTCAAGGCCGAGGGCGACGCCATCGTGATCGCCGGCAAGAAGATCAAGGTCACCGCGATCAAGGAGCCGGACAAGCTGCCCTGGAAGGACCTCGGCGTGGACGTGGCCATCGAGAGCACCGGCCTCTTCCGCACTCGCTCGAAGGCCGAGCTGCACCTCAAGGCCGGCGCCAAGAAGGTGATCATCTCCGCCCCCGGAGACTCCAAGGACCCCCCCGACCTCACCGTGGTCATCGGCATCAACGACAAGCTCATTGACAAGGCCAAGCACCATATCGTCTCCAACGGCTCCTGCACCACCAACTGCCTCGCCCCCGTGGCCAAGGTCCTCAACGATAACTTCAAGATCAAGCACGGCCTCATGACCACCATCCACTCCTATACCAACGACCAGCGCATCCTCGACCTCCCCCACAAGGACCTGCGCCGCGCCCGCGCCGCCGCGCTGTCCATGATCCCGTCATCCACCGGAGCGGCCAAGGCCATCGGGCTCGTGCTCCCCGAGCTGAATGGAAAGCTCAGCGGCCTGTCCATCCGCGTGCCCACGCCCAACGTGTCGCTGGTGGACCTGGTGACCGAGGTCGAGAAGGGGACCACCGTCGAGGAAGTGAACGCGGCGCTGAAGAAGGCCGCCGAGGGCGAGCTCAAGGGCATCCTCGCCTACACCGAGGAGGAGCTGGTGTCATCCGACTTCATGCAGACCGCCGTGTCCTCCACCGTGGACGCCAAGAACACCTTTGTCGTGGACAAGACCATGGTCAAGGTCCTGGCCTGGTACGACAACGAGTGGGGATTCTCCAACCGCATGGTGGACTTGGTCCGCAAGATGGCCTGAGCCTGTTTGGAGGAGGCAGTGGATTAAAGAATAGCCGCAGATGAACGCGGATGAACGCAGATAAATGAAGAGGATGTCGTATGTCGGATGAGGCTGCCTCGCACCGAGGCGACATGCCACGTGCCACATACGACCTAAAAAAATAATCTGCGTTCATCCGCGTTCATCTGCGGCTCTCTTCTCCTCTCTCGATATTCGACCCCTGCATGGAGGGAAAAGTCATGGCCGTAAAGATCATTAATGAGCTGCCGCTCTCCGGCAAGCGAGTCTTCATCCGCGTGGACTTCAACGTGCCGCTGGACAAGAAGACCAGGAAAGTCCGCGACGATACCCGCATCACCGCCGCGCTCCCCACCATCCGCTACGCCCTCGAACAGAAGGCCAAGGTCATCCTGGCCTCGCATCTCGGCCGCCCCGACGGCAAAAGAGCGCCCGAGTACTCGCTCCTGCCCGTGGCCGAGCGGCTGCGCGACATCCTGGGCCAGGACGTCGTCTTCCCCGACGACTGCATCGGCGACGGCGTCAGAAAGAACGTCATGGACCTCGGAGACGGCGGCGTCATCCTCCTCGAAAACCTCCGCTTCCACCCCGAAGAGGAAAAGAACGACCCCGCCTTCGCCGAAAAGCTCGCATCCCTGTGCGACGTTTACATCAACGACGCCTTCGGAACCGCCCACCGCGCCCATGCCTCCACCGAGGGCATGGCCCATCACGTCACCGTAAAAGGCGCCGGCTTCCTCATGGAAAAGGAGCTCGACTTCCTGGGCCGGCTTCTCAAAAATCCCGAGCGCCCCTTCATCGCCATCTTGGGCGGCGCCAAGGTCTCCGACAAGATCGGCGTCATCGAGAACCTCGGGAAGCAGGTCAACGCCCTGCTCATCTGCGGCGCCATGGCCTATACCTTCCTCCGCGCCAAAAAGATGCCCACCGGCAAGAGCCTGGTGGAAGACGACAAGATCAAGACCGCCGAGCGCCTCCTCAAGCGCGCCAAGACCTTCAAGGTCCCGGTCGAGCTCCCGCTCGACCACGTGGTCGCCGCCGAGCTCAAGCAAGACGTCGCCGTGAGCGTGGTCAAGCAGAATAAAATACCCGCCGACCAGATGGCCCTCGACATCGGGCCCGAGACCATCGAGAAATTCTGCGGCATCATCAAGACCGCCAAGACCATCTTCTGGAACGGACCCGCCGGTGCCTTCGAGACACCCCCATTTGACAAGGGCACCATGGCCATCGCCCGCGCCGTGGCCGATTCCGGGGCCGTCACCGTGATCGGCGGCGGAGACTCCGTGGCCGCCATCCACAAAGCCAACCTCGCCGACAAGATCACCCACATCTCCACCGGCGGCGGAGCGTCCCTCGAATTCATGGAAGGGAAGACATTGCCGGGAGTGGCCGCGCTGGAGAGTTGAAGCAAGGGATGCGAGGGTGATTTAGGGTTTATAAATCAGCAAGTTATAAACTTGAAGTCACAAATTGTGACCTCAAGATGGTATAAGGCTTGTAATCTCATGTGGTCGCAAATTGCGGCCACATGGAGATTTGAGACGGGTCGCCGAGATGACGAAAAAAAACACGTTGGTTCTCGTGAAACAAGTTGAGAGCATGATTTTGGTAATCCGCGGGCAGCGTATTGTGCTTGACGCGGACTTGGCAGAGCTTTATGGAGTAACCACTAAAGTCTTAAATCAAGCCGTCAAACGCAACCGGGACCGCTTCCCGAAGGATTTTATGTTTAAGCTTAATAATCGAGAAGTTAGAAACTTGATGTCGCAAATTGCGATATCAAGTGGACATGGTGGGCGAAGAAAGCTGCCGTACGCTTTCACCGAGCACGGCGCCATTATGGCCGCCAATGTGCTTAACTCGGAGCGTGCCATCGAGGCCAGCGTGTATGTAGTCCGCGCCTTCGTCAAGCTCCGCGAGATGCTCGCGTCTCACAAGGAAATGGCAGGAAAGCTAAAGGAACTCGAAAAACGTCTCGACTCCCACGACCACGACATCCGCGCGCTGGTGGCCGCCATCCGCCAACTGATGGAACCCCCGCCAAAACCAAAGAAAGAGATCGGATTCAGGCCGGGCAAGGACTGAGGATAAAGGCATATTTTTTCGCTTGCTGGAATATTAGTCCTGTCCACCCATACTGCTCGCTTACTTGATACGCTCCCCGCCCACGAACACCGCTTCCGGCTCCAGGTCCCGGTCCGCGATCCACAGGTCCGCGATCTTACCCGGCTCCAGGCTGCCCAGGGTTTTTTGCATGCCGAGGAGCGTGGCGGGGTTGAGGCTGGCCATGGAGACGGCTTCGGGGAGCGGGCAGCCGGTGAAGCGCATGTAGTTGCGGACCGCGCTGTGCAGGCGGAGCCGCGAGCCGGCGAAGACGCCGCCGGGCAGGCGGTTGGGCTCGTCCACCTTGCCCGCCTCCGCGCCCGGCATCTGGATCACCACCGAGTCGGTGATGAGGATGCGCTGGTCGCGCGGCTTCATCCGGTGGATCAGACGCACGACCTCCGGATGGAGGTGATAACCGTCGCAGATGAAGTCCACGCTGATCCGGTCGTCCAGAAGTCCAGCAAGCGGCGGCCCCGGGTCGCGGTGGTTAAGCCCCTTCATCCCGTTGAACAGGTGCGTCATGTGGAGCACGCCCTGGGCCGCGAACCGCGCCACCTCTTCCGGACCAGCCGCCGAGTGCCCCAGCGACATCACGATCCCTTTTGCGCGGCAGATCTCGATCAGCTTCTCGTTCCCGCCGACCTCCGGCGCGAACGTGATCATCTTGACCACGCCCGGCCATCGCTCGAACAGCGCGCGATGGTCCGCGTCGTCCGCGTCAAACGCCTTGATCAGCGGACCCGGGTGCGCGCCGCCGGCCTCGGGATTCAGGAAGATGCCCTCGTAATGCACGCCCATCGGCACCGCGCCCACCAGCGGATGATTGATGGCGTCCGTGAGCGCCGGCATGGAGGCGAGCCACGCCGCCACCGGCGCGGAGGCCAGCGCCGGCAGGAACCGCGTGACGCCGGTCGCGGCAAAGTCCATGCAATCCTGCACCAGGTTGTCGCGGATGCTCAGCGGGTCGAGAGAGATCATGCGGCCGTGCGCGTGCACGTCAATCAGCCCGGGCAGAACGTACTTGCCCGACGCATTAATGACATCGGCGCCGGGGGGCGGCGGCGCCCCCACCGCCGCAATCCGACCGTCCCCGATGGTGAGCGAGGACTTTTCCAGGACCCGGTCCGGGAGCACCAGGTCGCCGCCGCTGATGAAGATCAGGGGCATGTTCAGCCTTTCTGGTGATGGCGGCCGTGTTCCGGACCCGCCGGGATGCCGTGCGCGGCGAAGAAGGCCGCGGCCGGGCCCAGCACCGCGGTCTCCTTGCTGAGTTCCGACACGCGGAAGTCCGGGAGCTGCGGAATGGGGAAGTAGTAATGCCGCGTCCAGTGCATGACGTCGTTGATGAGCTGCGGCTCCTTGCGGATGAGCTCGCCGGCCAGCACCACCATCTCCGGGTCCAGCACCTTCATCACGTTCGCGATCACCGCGCCGAAGCGCCGCGTGAACTCGCTCGCCAGCTTCTGGGCCTCGGGGTCCAGGTTGCGCGCCGCCTGGAACAACAGCTTCGCCGTGATGGCCTTCCGCTCGCCCGCTTCCTTCACCACCGCCGACGAGTCCGAGAGCAGGTCGCGCGCCCGGTCGGCCAGCCCCGCGCCCGACACGTACTCGCGCGCGCAGCCCACGCCCCCGCACACGCACGGCTTGCCCGCGAGGTCCAGGGTCATGTGCCCGAACTCCGCCGCGATGAAGTGCGCGCCCGCGTGCAGCTTCCCGTCAATCACGATCCCGCCGCCCAGGTCCGTGCCGATGGAGAACATCACGAAATTCTTTTTGCCGCGCGCCACCCCGAACGCCATCTCGCCCAGCGCCTGCGCGTTCACGTCGTTCTCGATATACACCGGCAGCCCGAACTCCTCGTGAAGCTCCTGCCCCAGCGGCAGGCCCATGAGCTCCGGCAAATTGCCCGCCACCACCAAAACGCCCTTTCCCGAGTCCACGATCCCCGGAGCGCCCACCCCGATCCCCGCCAGACCGGTCCCGTCCGCCGCCGCCCGCTCGATCAGCCCCGCGGCCAGCTCAATGAGCCGCAGCCGCAGCGGCCGCTGGTCCGCCGGATCGTGCGTCAAAATGGAGCGCCGCTCCCGGATCTCGCCCGCCGCGCTTACCAGCCCCGCGGATACGCTGGTCGCGCCGATGTCCAGCGCCGCCACCCAATTTTTATCCCCGCTCAATTCGCCTCCTTAGCCGTGCCCTCCGCGGCAAGTATACTCCATTGCGCGCTCATAAATCGAGCCGGGCCGGGCCGCGGTATTTCATCCCCCGCTCCCCGCTTTGATGTCTCCCACCTTGTAACGTCTCCGCGAAAGCATCAGCGTGAGCGGCTTTGTGATCACGTTGTACAACATGCTCCGCGTGCGGCTCTCCAGAACGCGCGGCACGGGCGCGGCCGTGGCCTCGCCAAGATATTCGAGCAGGTGCACGAGCTTGATCGGCGCGCGGCCGAGGTGCTGCACCATTCCCAGGTGGAGGTAACATCCGGTGCAGTAGATCGCTATCTCGGAAAGGCCGGTGGAGAGGCCTTCCTTGAGCGCCCGCTTTCCGACCCGCACCATGTCCTGCGGCATCTGGCGGTTGCAGCCTGCGGCGATGCCGCAGCAGATGCCGTCCTGGTGGTGGCGCGGGGGGTTGACGATGAAGAGGCCGAGGCGCTTTAGCAGCTCGCGGGTCGGCTCCATGATCTCGTCGCCCAGCGTCCGGCCGTGGCAGGAATCGTGGATCGTGACCGTCCGCCCGAGCGGCCGCGTGACCCTGAGCTCCCCCGAGTCCAGCCTGCGCAAAAGCCAGGGCACGAGGTATTCACACTCGAAGTCGAAGCGCGCGCCGAAGCGCTCGGGCAATATGGTCCGGAACATGTTGAGGCAGGCGGGACAGACAAAGACCATCTTCCTGATCTTCCGGCCCGCGAAGTAATCGGTCAGCGCGCGGGCGATTTTTTCCATGACCTCGAACGCGCCCAGGCGGTAGTAAGGCTCGCCGCAGCACAGCGACCAATCCCCGGCCACGGGCAGCGAGGCGAGCGCCGGCAGGTCGAAGAGACGCGGCATCGTGAGGATGTTGCAGCCGGGATAAAGCATCTCCTCCGCGTCCGGCTCTTCCCGCCAGCGCTCCAGCAGCTCGCGCTCGCGCGGGTCCATCTGTGCGACCATGTCCTGGCGGTAGTTGTGCGTGGTGTAAGGCAGCATGTAGGCCGCGCGCGCCGGCAGCCCGCGCTCGCGGTAGCGCAGGTCCCAGCGGCCGAGGATCAGGGAGTAAGGCCTCACCCCCTCCGGGCAGAAGGCGTCGCAGGCCGCGCAGCTTACGCACTTCTGCATCACGGCCCGGGTGGGCTCACCCGCGATCAGCCGCCCGATCTCCTCCACCGCCTCCTCCCGGCCGAGCTCCAGATACGGGCAGCGGACAAAACACTCGCCGCAACGGGTGCAGCGCTCGGCCAGGAAAGGGCCGGCGGCCTTTATCGTGGTTAGCTCCACGGAATTACCTTCTTCAATGCGCCTCCGCCCACGATTTGCCGGAGCTGGCGTCGGCCTTGAGCCGGACCTTGAGATGCGCCGCGCCTTCCATCTCTTTCACCACCAGACGGCACAGGTCGTCGAGCTCGCCGGGCACGGCCTCCAGCACCAGCTCGTCGTGGACCTGCATGATCAGCTTGGACGCGAATTTTTTCTCGCGCATGGCCTCGTCCACCCGGACCATGGCGATCTTGATGATGTCCGCGGCGCTGCCCTGCAGCGGCGCGTTGATGGCCTCGCGCTCCGATGCCTGGCGCACGATGAAGTTGCTGGAGTAGATCTCCGGGAGCGGCAGGCGCCGGCCCATGATCGTGCTCACGTAGCCCCGGGCCCGCCCCTCGGCCACCGTATTCTCCATGTAGAGCTTCACCCTCGGGTAGCGCTTAAAATAGGCGTCAATGAACGCCTGCGCCTGCTTGTGCTCGACGTGCAACTGCCGGGTGAGACCGTGCGCGCTCATGCCGTAGAGAATACCAAAATTGATGACCTTGGCGTGCCGGCGCTGGTCCGGCGTCACCCGGTCGAGCGGCACCTCGAAGACCTCGGAGGCCGTCCGCGCGTGGATGTCCTCCCCCTTCCTGAACGCGTCGAGCAGCGCCGGCTCCTCCGCGATGTGCGCCATGATCCGGAGCTCGATCTGCGAGTAGTCCACCGACAGGATCAGGTTCTTGCCCTCCCCCACGAACGCCTCCCGGATCATCTTGCCCTCGCCCGTGCGCACCGGGATGTTCTGAAGGTTCGGGTCCGAAGAGCTCAAGCGCCCCGTGCTCGTCACCGTCTGGTTGTAACTCGTATGGATGCGGCCGGTCTCCGGGTTCACCAGCTTGGCCAGCGCGTCCGTATACGTGCCCTTGAGCTTTGAGAGCGAGCGGTACTCCAGCACCAGCCGCGGCAGCTCGTGGTCCTCCGCCAGCTTGTCCAGGACCTCCTGGTTCGTCGAGAACCCCGTCTTCGTCTTCTTCGCGCTCGGCAACTGAAGCTTCACGAACAGCACGTCGCCGAGCTGCTTGGGCGAATCTATATTGAACTCCTGGCCCGCGAGCTTGTGAATCTTGGCCTGGAGCTCCCCGATCTCGGCCTCGAACTTTTTCGAGAACCCTTCGAGGCGGGGCACGTCCACGAACACCCCCGTCATCTCCATGCGCGCCAGCACCGGAATCAGCGGCATCTCGATCTCCGAGAACAGCTTCGTGAGCCCCATGTCTTCGAGCAGCGGCCCGAGCTTCTGCATGAGGAGCAGCGCCACGTCCGCGTCCTCCCCCGAATACCGCGCCGCGTCCTCGATTGAGACCTCAGCGAACGGGAGCTGCGCCTTGCCCTTGCCCGTCACGTCCTCGTACGTGATCATCTTGTGGTCCAGGTACTCGGACGCGAGCTCGGTGAGGTTATGGGTGCGCCGCTTCGAGTTGATGAGGTAGCTCGCAACCATGGTGTCGAAGTACAGGCCCTTCATCTCGATGCCCGCGCGGGTGAGCACGCTGAAGTCGTACTTCATGTTCTGCCCGATCTTCTTGACCTTCGGGTCCGTGAGCAGCGGCGCGAGAATCTCGAGCGCCTCCTCCTTTTTCATCTGCACGTGCGAGCCGAGCCCGGCATGGGCCACCGGCACGTAGATGGACTCGTGCGGCTTCACCGCCAGGCTCACGCCGACCAGGTCCGCCCGCACCGGGTCAATCGAGGTCGTCTCCGTGTCCACCGACACCAGCCCCGCCCTCTCGGCCTCCTTCACGAACGCCTTGAGCTCCGCCGCGTCGGTCACCGCGCGATACCCCTCGTAGCTGATCGCCGGCTTCTCCTCCCCGAACTCGTGCAACAGCCGCGTGAACTGCAGCTCCTTGAACACCTCCGTCAGCTTCTCCCGGTCCGGCTCCTGGATGTCGAAATCGGCCCAATCAATCTGGACCGGCACGTCCGTGACGATCGTCACCAGCTCCCGCGACAGCCTGGCCTGGTCCGCGTACGTCTTCAGGTTCTCGCCCACCACCCCCTTCACCTCGCCCGCGTGCTTGAGCACGTTCTCCACCGACCCGTACTCCCGGATCAGCTTCTTCGCCGTCTTCTCGCCCACCTTGGGCACGCCCGGGATGTTGTCCGAGCTGTCGCCCCACAGCGCCAGCACCTCGATCACCTTATCCGGCCCCACCTCAAAGCGCTCGGTCACCCCCGCCACGTCCATGCGCGTGTCCTTCAAGGTGTCGAGCATGGTGGTGGACTCGCTCACGAGCTGAGTCAGGTCCTTGTCGCCGGACACGATCACCGTCTCGATGTCAGCGGCCTCCGCCTTCCTGGCAATAGTCCCGATCAGGTCGTCGGCTTCATAGCCCTGCAACTCCAGGTTGGCGAACCTGAAGGCCCCGGAAATCTTGCGCATGTAAGCAAGCTGCACCCCCAGGTCCTCCGGCATCTTCGCCCGCTGCGCCTTGTACTCCGGGAAGCGCTCGTGCCGGAACGTCTTGCCCCGAGCGTCCCACACCACCGCCAGGTGCGTGGGCTTCTCCTCCCGGATCAGCTTAAGCAGCATGTTGGTGAACACCAGCGTCGCGCCCGTGGGCAGACCCGCCGACGTCGTCATCCCCTGACGCTCCGTCGCATGATACGCCCGGTAAGCGTACGACGACGCGTCCACCAGATACAGACGCATCTTCTCCCCCTTGGCCGCGCCCTTTTTCCCGACCACCTGCGCCTCCTTGTCCCGCCTCCCGCGACCCCGAACAATTATGCCGTCATGTAAATCGCGGGTCATCAAACTTTTCTGTTTACATCCCTCGATAAATATACTATATATCTTCCAAGGGCGGCAACCGAACAACGATTTGGCAACGATTTGGGGTCAGGTCTTGAAAATTTACTATTTGATACTCTATTGCATTAGAGATGGAGATATGTTGCTGACCGCCCAAAAGTAAATTTTCAAGACCTGACCCCCACAAAGGGAGTCGTGTGATGGCAATGAATGAAAGAAGAAGACACCGCCGCGTGCCGTTCGTGAGCAAGGTCACTTACGTCCTGACGGACAGCTTCCAGTATTACTACTCTCAGGACCTGTCCTTGGGCGGAATGTTTCTGGAAACCAGAAAGCCCTTCAAGGTCGGCACCCGCCTCGACCTCGACTTCGAATTGCCCGATACCGAAGCCCGCATCCGGGTCAAGGGCGAGGTTGTCCGCATCGTCCCTCCCGACCCCCTCCACCGCGACCAGCTCCCCGGAATGGGCATAACCTTCACCGCCGTCACCCCCGACTCCCAATCCAAGCTCGAGGATTTCCTCAAAGGCGCCTGAGATTCGGGGTCTTGAAAATTTACTTATTAACAGTGCTGTCCAAAATAAACGGACCGGAGAACCGCCAAGGCGCCAAGAGCGCCAAGGATTATTTTTTAACAAGATTTTAAGAGGGCTTGGGTGCGAATGTTTCTTGCTTGGCGCTCCCGTCGGCCGGTTCGCCAAGCCGGTTGGGGCCAACGCTCCGGAGCTGTTCTTTTTTGGGCCGCAAAAAAACATCATGATTTACTTGGCGATCCTTGGCGCTCTTGGCGTCTTGGCGGTTTTCTTACGGCCTATTTTGGACAAGAGTGAAATAAATAGTAAATTTTCAAGACCTGACCCCCAAATCACAAAGGGCGGATCCGGGCTTGAAGAACCCTTCGACGAACTCGCCCAGCTCGACCATGATGCGCTCGAGCTCCGCGCGCTTGGCCTCGATGATTTCTTCGTCCGCGTCCGCCGGCACCAGCATGGCCGGCCCGGCCTTGTAGACGACCCGGGAGAAGGGCAGGGGCAGGCGGGTGTGGTCCCACGAGTTGATCTTGAGGTACCGGCTGGAGTTGCACCCGATCGGCACGATGGGCAGGCCGGTGTCCCTGGCCAGCTCAATGATCCCGCGCTTGACTTTATATCGAGGGCCCAGCGGGCCGTCCGGCGTGATGGACAAATCGTAGCCTTGCCGCGCCAGCTCCTTCATCTCGGCCAGCGCCTCCTGCCCGCCCTTGTCCTCCGTCTCCTTCCTCGACGAGCTGCCGCGGACCGCGATGATGTTCCCGAAACGCTTGATCGTGGCCTCGATGATGTCACCGTCGAAGCTGCGGCTGATCATGATCACCGCCCCCTTGCCGTGCATGGCCTCGTATGCGGTGGGACCGAAAGCGATGGTGTTGTGCCAGAAGGCCAGGATGGTGGGGTTGGTGTGGCTCTCCACCCGGGCGATCAGATCGTCAATGTTGATCAGGGTGAGCCGCTTGCGGTTCCCGGCCTGGGCGCCGAAGTCGTAGAGCCGCATGTAGTATTCGGCCGCGATCGGGACCAGCCGAAGCGCGAGCTTGCGGCCAAGCCGCTTCTTCCAGCTTTTTTTCCGCGCCCCGCCGGCACTCCCCGCGGCCCCCTTTTCCTTCCCTGCCTCGCTCACTGTCCTTGTCTACCTCCAACAATAGCAAATGGCCCACCCCGATTTTAGCATTCACGCCGGCCAGACGGCAACAGAAAATTTTTCCATGAAAGGCGCGGCGTGAAACCCATGGAAAAGATTGGGACGGTTTCCGGGAAATCGCGGCGGATGCTGCTGGCGGCCCGCGGTTTAGGCCGTGAAGCATCTCCGAATGTCGAGCGCGGCTACTCCCGTGGCAACGACAAAACGCTTGCCATGCCGTGCGCTTTTTTGTATGGTGCCAAAAGGATGGGGTGAAGGCGGACGGACATGTATTTGACGGCCATAGATTTTGTGGTTCTGGCGGTTTATTTGGCGGCGGTGGTGGGGCTCGGGGTGTGGGCCGGCCGGGGGGACCGGAACACGGATGATTATTTCGTGGGCGGCCGGCGGATGCCGGGGTGGCTGGTGGGCGTGTCCATTTTGGGGACGTGCGTTTCGAGCGTGACCTACGTGGCGTATCCGGGCTTTGCTTTTGCCCATGACTGGGAGTACCTGGTGCAGGGTCTGATGCTTCCGGTGGTTCTGTTCGCGGGCGGGCTGCATGTTGCGACGTTCTACCGGCGGCGCGTGAAGACTTCGGTGAACGAGTTTTTGGAGGAGCGGTTCGGCCCGGGGGTACGGACGTTTTCGCTCACGGTGCTTCTCATCTCGGAGGTGACGCGGGTGGCCACGGTGATGTATCTGTTCTCGCTGGTGGTGCACACCATCACCGGCCTGAACATCGTGCTGGTCATTGTGGTGATCGGCGCCATCACGGTTGTTTACGCGGTTTTGGGCGGCATCCGGGGCGTGATCTGGACCGATCTGATCCAGACCATCGTCCTGCTCGCGGGCGGGGTCATCACCGTGATCGCGGTGGGCCTGCAAGTTCCCGGCGGGTTACCTGCGGTGATCTCGGAGGCCGCCGCGGCGCACAAGTTCACGCTCTTCGATTTCACCCCCGACCTCTCCCGCGACACCTTTTACGTCCTCGCGCTGTCCGGGCTCACCAACTACTTCTACTTCCTTGCCGGCAACCAGAACCAGGTGCAGCGCTACCAGTGCGCGGCCTCGGATCATGAGGCGAAGAAGGCGGCTCTGCTGGGCAGCCTGCTCAGCGTGCCGACATGGGCGCTGTTTTTGCTGGTGGGCACGTGTTTGTACGTGTTCTACCAGCACCATCCCGATCCCGCGGTCCAGGCCTTTATCCTTGAGGGCAAGCCCGACAAGATCTTCCCCCACTTCATCGCGGCCCGGCTGCCGCCCGGCGTTTCCGGGCTTCTGCTGGCGGGCCTGTTCGGCGCGGCCATGAGCACGCTCGATTCCAGCATGAACGCCTCGAGCACGCTGTTCGTGACCGACGTTTACCGGCGGTTCCTGCGGCCGGGCGTCGCGGAGGCGCGGGCCTTTGCCGTGGCGCGCCTGCTCACGCTGTTTTGGGGGTGCCTCGGCATCGTGATCGCCATCGCCATGATCAAGGTGGGCACGTTCCTGCAATTTTATTTCAGCATCGTCTCGATCGTGCTGGGGGCCGTGACCGGCGTCTTCTTCCTGGCGCTCGTGGTGAAGCGCTCGCACGCGCGCGGCGTGATCGCGGGCATCGGCGCGGGCTTTATCGTTACGGCGTGGGGCAGCCTGACCTGGGCCAAGGTCCTGCCGGCGGACAGCGGCCTCAGCTTTCCCTGGCACCCGATCATGGTCGGCGTGCTCGGCTGTTTCGCGGTGATCATCGTGGGGTACGCGGCGAGCCTGGTTATGAAGGACGGCAAAGGAGGGGGGGATGAAGAGGGCGGAACTGATCAGAGTCATGGTCCTCGCGCTGGGGCTAATAGTGGTTGCGGGCTGCGGCCAGATTGATCCGGTGTCGCTGCTCGGCAAGTTCGAGGGTCCGAGCGCGGAGCGGGCCACCCGGGTCGCGGCGAAGGTCATCGGCATCCGGACCGGCGGTCACCGGGTCAAGGTGACGAAGAACATCATGGTGCCGATGCGCGACGGGCTCAAGCTCGCCACCGTCGTGTACATGCCGCTTCCCGAGGGCAGGCATCCGACCATCACCTGCCGCCTGCCCTACGAGAAGAAGCAGTGGGGCGCGGTCGGCTACATCCTGGCGGGCAACGGCTACGTGTTCGTGATCCAGGACACGCGCGGCTCCGGCGAGAGCGAGGGCAAAAACTTCATCTCCGTGATCTCGGACCATGACGACGGCTGGGACATGATCGCCTGGATCAAGGAGCAGCCGTGGTACAACGGCAAGATGGGGGCGTGGGGCGAGAGCTTCCTGGGCCGGACGCAGTGGATGGTGGCGGACTCGCCGGACATGACCTGCCTCTACCCGCAGTTCACGTCCACCGACGGATGAAGGCGCCGGCGATCCGCTTATCGCTCATCAGGCCATTTACCACGATGCCGCGCGGCCCTCGCACGTGGTGCTGCCGGTGATACCGGCTCAATGAGCAAAACCGAGACGTTGCCCGCGGGCGCGATTGACAAGACGGAAGATCCCGGCGGATGCTCATGGAGCATCAATTCATATGATCCGTTCGCTCCTGCCTGCTCCGCTCACGCCGGGGCCGGAGCCGGAATTTCAGGTGGGGAGTTCCGGCGCGCTTGCTCGCGCCCCGGGCTCGGGCCCTTGTTTTTTCGCGGCAAAGCGATACTCCATCATCGCGAGCGTCAGATATATCATGATGAAGATCGGGTACAAGATGATCCCTTTTTGGAGCAGGACGAAGGCGACATGGGGCAGATACAAATGGGCCCATTGCTGAAACGCAACATCCCAAGGCCCCGCCTTTCTCAAGAGCATGAGCACCAGGGCGGAGGCGATCAGGGCCACGGCGCCGGCGTGGTATCGGGGAGTGAATTTAAGCGAAACTATCCTCGGCGTAATCAGGCGCCACATCCGGTTGGTCAGGGCCAGGAGGATGAGCGTGACCACTATCGCCAGCAAGGACCCGGCCACAATATAAACATAATCATAGCGCTCGATTGCGGGAAGGAACTGGTATTTTTTTTCAACCAATATGGCCGCGATGTTCACCATGATGGTTGTCGGCAAAAAATGGACGACCGTGCCCAATAACAGGTTTTTGGAGGTATATACGGTCAGGCGCGACACCCGGGGCCTTTGCAAAAATCGAGGCACTCTGATGCGCAGGCCTTGCAGCAGCAAAAAATTCGCCGCGCAGAAAAAGACCACGTAGGGGGTGCTCGTAGAATCTTTGGAAAATTCGAAATCATCATACCCGCCGGCCCGGTTGAGGAAATAAAATGTCGCGGAAAGAGCAAGCAGCGCCACGGCATAGGCGGAGCGGGCCCGGGAGCTTCCGGTCCTGGAATAAACCAGCCCCATCAGCACGAATACACCCCACTTCAGCGGCGTAAATCTGAAGGTGATTCCCTTGGCCAACCAGGAGGTCAGGTCGAGATAAAATTCCGGGGGATTTAACGCGGGCGCCACGAGCACCACGGTGCAGATCAAAAGATAAAAACTATTCGAGCGCCGGCTCCGCACTTCAAGGAGCGACAAGACTACCCGCCATAACCAAAGCAGGAACAGGAAATCGAGGCGGAACACCCACTTTACGTAGATGTTATGGATGATGGCCACGTATAAAAACAGCAGGTGCAGCCGGAATTTTTCATGGGTGCTCTTGGCGAGGAAGCGATCAAAGGTCATGCCGAACGCGAAAAAGAAGAAAGCGGGGGCGGATTCGCCGATAAATTTCAAAACCCGGCTGACTTCGTGCGTGGCGGGAATGGACCTTGAATAGTGGATGGCGATCATGAGGAAAAGGGCCAAGACCCTCAAAATGTCCAGCGCCGGATCGCGCGTCAAAATAGACTTAGATCGCTCCATGAGTTTGGTTTCGGCCCGCCCGCGGCGCCAGGGGCGGGGACCGCCCCGGGACCGATTATTATCGCCGCATTTATCTAAATATAGTAAAATAGGCCTGGAAAGGCAAAATTCGCGCAGAGTTTAATCGAGCGGATGAAAAATCAATTCGCTATAGGCCGTCGCGGCTTCATCCCGGGTACGGCCGAGGGCGTGGCGGGCGCGGCCTTGTCGTCGTGCGCAACCGCCCCGTTCGGATGCTGCGCGGACCCGGTTGACGAATTTATACCTGCACTCGGCGGGCGCGGTCAATTCGGCGCGCGGCGACGGCGCGGCGTCTTGGGACGAGCCGGGAGCGGAGCCGCCCGATAAATTCGATTACGACCCCGACGCCCCGGTCCCCACCCGCGGCGGCGGCAAGCTGCTCCCGCCTTCCGGGTCCATCGCGCAGAACGACGGGGAAGAGCGCGCCGACGTGCTGGTGTACACCTCCGAGGTGTTGAAGGCCGACCTGGAAGTTACAGGCCCGCTCTCAGCCGTGATCTATGCCGCGAGCTCGGCCCAGGACACGGACTTCACGGCCAAGCTGGTGGACCTGTACCCGGACGGACAGGCCGTGCTCATCAACGACGGCATCATCCGCGCGCGCTTCCGGGATGGACGCGATAAGCCCGCGCTGATCGAGCCGGGCCAGGTCTACGAATACACCAATGACCCGTGGTGCACCTCGAACGTGTTTTTGCAGGGCCACCGCCTGCGGGGGAAGTCAGCTCCTCCAACTTCCCCCGCTGCGAGCGCAATACGAACCTGGGCGGTGTGCCCGGCGATCCCCGGGTAGCGCACCAAACCATCTGCCACGACGCGGAGCACCCCTCGCATCTGGCGCTGGCGATGATGCCGGCTCGATGAGCAAAACAAAGATGTTGCCCGCGGGCGCGATGGACAAGACGGAAGATCCCGGCGGATGCTCTTGGATCATCAATTCCTCTGACCTGCTCCCTCCGGCCCGCTCCGCTCATGCGGGGGCCGGCGCCGGAATTTCAGGAAGGAAGTTCCGGCGCGCCTGCCAGCACCCTCGGCCCGGGCTCGGGACTTTTCGCCACGAAGCGATACTCCATCATCGCGAGAGTCAGATATATCATGATGAATAACGGGTACAACGTGATCCCTTTTTGGAGCAGGACGAAGGGGACATGGGGCAGATGCAACTGGGCCCATTGTTGAAAGGCGGTATCCCAAGGCCCCAATTTTCTAAAGCGCATGAGCACCGTGGCGGAGGCGATCAAAGCAACGGCGCCGGCGTGGTATTGTGGGGTGAATTTCAGCGACAACAACCTCGGCGTGATCAGTCGCCACATCCGGGGGATCAGGGCCAGGAGGATGACGGTGGCCGATATCATCAGCAAGGAGCCGGCCGCAATATAACCATAATCATAGCGCTCGATCGAGGGAAGGAACTGGTATTTTTTCTCGACCAATATGGCCAGGATATTCGCCATGAAAATTAACGGCACGTAATGGAGGACCGTGCCCAATAACAGGTTTTTGGAAATGAATACCATCAGGCGCGACACCCGGGGCCTTTGCAAAAATCGAGGCAGCCTGACGCGCAAGCCTTCCAGCAACAAAACATTCATCGCGCAGAAGAAGACCACGTAAGGGGTGGTCAGAGGTTCTTTAGAAAATTTGAAATAATCATAACCGACAGCCAGGTCGAGAAAATAAAATATCGCGGAAAGGGCGAGCAGCAGTGCGGCATAGGCGGAACGGACTCTGGAACTTCCGGTCCTGGAGTAAACCAGCCCCATCAGCACGAATACGCTCCACAGCACCGGCGTAAATCTGAAGGTAAGACCCTTGGCCAACCAGGAGGCCAGAGCAAGATAAAATTCCGGGGGATTTACCGCCGGCGCCAGGAACGCGGCGGCACAAATTAAAAGATAAAAACGATTCGAGCGCTTGCTCCGCGCCTCGAGCAGGGACAAGATTACCCGCCATAAACAAAGCACGGCCAGGAATTCGAAGCGGAACAACGATTTTGTAAAGATGTTATGCATGAGGGCCACGTATAAGAACAGCACGTGGAGCTGGAATTTTTCACGGGCGTTCTTGGCCAGGAAGCGATCAAAGGTTATGCCGAAGGCGAAAAAGAAGAAGGCAGGGGCGGATTGGCCGATGAATATCAAGACCCGGCTGACTTCGTGCGAGGCAGGGACGTCCTTCGAATAATGGATGGCGGCCATGAGAAAAAGGGCCAAGACCCGTAGAATGTCGAGCGCCGGATCGCGCGTCAAAATAGACTTAGATCGCTCCATGAGTTTGGTTTCGGCCCGCCCGCGGCACCCGGGGCGGGGACCGCCCCGGGGCCGATTGATGTCGCCGCATTTATTTAAATATAGTACAATAGACCGGTAAAGGCAATAATTCCCGCGGAGTCGCGGAGTTTAATCGAGCGGATGAAAAATCAATTCGCTTGAGGCCGTCGCGGCTTCATCCCGGGTGCGGACGAGGGCGTGGGCGAGGCCATGTCCGAGCTCGGGCTCAAGATGCTCGACCACCATCCCCATATTCGGCTCTCGAAAAATTTCATCGAGATCGCCAGGCCCTGCGTGTTAGGCATTGTGAACCAGGACCGCGCGGCCGAGATCTTCGCCCGGCTCGCGGCCCAGTGACCCCGCGCCATCCGCTGTTCATCAACCGCCCGAAGCGTGCTACCCTTAAGATAATGGCCGGTCAAAAGAGGCGGAGCGGGTTCAAGCGGCTGTTGCGCGGCGGGCGGGGACAGGGAGGCCCGGCCGCCGGGGAAATCGGAGTCATCCGGAAGCCGCATCACGGCCGCATCCGGATCGCGCTGTGCTATCCCAACGCCTATGAGCTCGCCATGGGCAACCTCGGCTTCCACCAGGCCTATCACCTGTTCAACCTGGAAGACGACGTGGCCTGCGAGCGCGCCATGCTCGATTCACGCGGCCGGCCGCTCACCATCGAGTCCGGGCTCCCGCTCCGCGAATTCGAGATCATCGCCTTCTCCATCTCCTACGAGGCCGACCTCATGAACCTCGCCATGATGCTCCACCAGTCCGGAGTGCCGCTCAGCCCGGAAAAGCGCCGCCAAAAAAATTCCCCATTAGTGCTCGTGGGCGGGGTCATGGCGTTTCTGAACCCGGAGCCGCTCGCGCCATTCGCCGACGTCATCGCGGTGGGCGAGGGCGAAGCCATCATTCCCCCATTGCTCTCCGCCTACCGCGCGGCCCGGGAACGGGCGCGGCCGGAGCTGCTCGCCGCGCTGGCGCGGGCGCCCGGCGTTTACATCCCGTCGTTCTACGACGTCAGCTATAACGGCGACGGGACCATCGCCCTCCGCCGCGCGCTCCATCCCGACGCTCCCGCCACGATCCGGCGCACGATTAAAAAGGACCTGTCGCAGGGCCCGGCCTGCACCCGCGTCTTCAGCGAGGCCGCCGAGTTCGGCGACATGGCGCTCGTCGAGCTCGGACGCGGGTGCGTGCAGGCCTGCCGCTTCTGCGCCGCCGCGTACATCTATCGGCCGCCGCGCTGGACCGGGGCCCAGGCGGTGGAGGCCGCGCTGGAGAAGGGCTTCGAGCTGCGCTCCCGCGCCGGCTTGGTCGCGGCGTCGGTGACCGACCATCCGGAGTTCGCCCGCATCCGCTCCTGGGTGCGCGCCCAGGGCCGCACCCATTCCCTGGCCAGCCTCCGCCTCGACCAGATCACCTCGGAAATCCTGGCCGACATCAAGGACTGCGGGCTGCGCACCATCACGCTGGCGCCGGAGACCGGCGCCGAGCGGCTGCGCCGCGTCATCGGCAAGCCCTTTACCGACCGCATGATCGCAAGGGCCATGGAGATGATCGGCGAGTCGGGACTCGGCCGCGTCAAACTCTACTTCCAGGTCGGCCTGCCCACGGAAACCAGGGAGGACGTCGAGGCCATGGTGCCCCTCATCGCCATGATGCGCGCGTTCTTGGCCAAGGGCGCGGGAACCAGGAAATGGCCCGGTAAACTGCAGATCTCGATCAATCCGTTCGTGCCCAAGCCGGGCACGCCTTTCCAATGGCGGCCCATGCAGGAAAAGGCCGCGCTCAAGGAAAAGCTCGCACTCCTGCAACGAGCGCTGAAAAAGATCGGGGGCGTGAGCGTCTCCGGCACGCCGGTTCGCGAGGCCCTGTTTCAGGGCATGATCGCGCGCGGCGACCGCCGCACCGGGCGGGTGATGGCCGAGGCCGTGACCGGCAATGACGTACTGTCGCGGCATTTCCGGGCCGGGACCGGGCTCGCCCCGCCCGCCGCCTGGTACCTGCACCGCGAACGCGCGCGCGATGAGATTCTGCCCTGGGACTTCATCGGGCACGGAGTGAGCAAGCAATATTTATGGGACGACGCCGTGAAAGCGGAGGAGGAGCAGCCATCGCCCCCCTGCCGTCCGGGAAAATGCGCCCGCTGCGACGCCTGCGCCGACGGATGAGCAACCAGGATGCCGGGGATATTCAGGACCACCCTTGTCCAAAATAGACATCAAGAAAAACGCCAAGACACCAAGAGCGCCAAGGTTCGCCAAGTAAAACCGGATGTTTCTTGGCGGCAAGCTTCGGAAAAAGTTGCATCGCTCTGACTCCAACCCGCTTGGCGAACCCGTCGAAGGGAACGCCAAGAAGGATCAAATTGCCGGGAGGCCGGCTTGAGAATTTAACAAAAACATCGCGTTTGGCGTTCTTGGCGTCTTGGCGTTTTTCTTATACTT
>DATKZS010000085.1:0-35507 GCA_035527835.1 bacterium | reverse complement strand
CGATACCTCCACGGGCACGGCCGTGCTGCTCGGCGGCGACGGCAGCTATAGCGCGGGCCCGGCGGGCAACCGCTTCGACGTGTCCGGCGTCAACGGCAAACTTGACGGCGGCCACGCCACCATCGTCCTCTCCATCACCGGACCCGGCCTCATCATCGTCAACGCTCAAATCCCCCATTGCGGGCTCTTGCTCGCCGAAGAAAAAGGCCGATGGATGAATGACGTTGACCTGTTGCCGGCGTTCACCTTCACCGCCGTGGGGCCATGAGGCCGAAGGGCGGGAGTGGGCCGAACCCGGTCATCGCGGAGGCGGCATCGGCGGCGGCCGCGCCGGAAAATAATTAATATGGGAGTTACGTAGTAAAAAAATGAGGACGGAGAACAAGGAAATGAGGGACAAGGCCATTCGCGACCTGGTGCTTGTCCTCGATGGCGACGCCGAGTTCCGGTCCCAGGTCACCTCCGCCCTGAGCGAGGGCATCGCCGGCATTGAAATCGTGCAGGCCCAGACCGGAGAAGAGGCATGGTCCACCATCGTGTCCGGGACCGTGACCCTGGCCATTCTCTCCTTTGCCTCGCGTGACGTGAGCGCTCTCGAGCTGTTGCACCGCATCCAGATCCACCGCCTCAGCACCCGCGTCGTCGTGACCTCCGGACACGTCCAGGCCCAGGAGGTCGTCGAACACATCAAGGCCGGCGCCTTCGACTTCCTCGAACGCCCCTTCTCCACCGAACAGCTCATCATGAGCGCCAGCCAGCTCATGGAAAAAATCCGGATGGAGAGAATCGAGATCACCGAGCCCGAGCTCGAGCTCACCTCTCCCGAGCTCATCGGCACGGCCCCGCCGGTAAAGGCCATCCGCGACCTCCTCGACCAGGTCGCGCCCACCAACTCGACCATCCTCGTCACCGGAGAGTCCGGCACCGGAAAGGAGATCGTCGCCAGGACCATTCACCGCAAGAGCAAGCGCAAGGACCAGCCCTTCGTCGTCGTGGACTGCGGAACCATACCCGCCGGACTCGTCGAGTCCGAGCTCTTCGGATACGTCTCCGGCGCTTTCACCGGAGCTTCCGGCGACAAGCGCGGACTCCTCGAACAAGCCAACCACGGCACCGCGTTTTTCGACGAGGTCGGCGAGTTCCCCCTCGACCTCCAGGTCAAGCTCCTCCGCGTCCTCCAGGACGGAGAGGTCAGGAGGGTCGGATCAGACAAGGTCACCAAGCTCGACCTCAGAATCATCGCCGCCACCAACAAGGAGCTGGAACGGGAGGTCAGGCTCGGACGATTCCGCCAGGACCTTTATTACCGACTCAACGTCGTCCACGTCCAGATGCCGCCCCTCCGCGACCGCCCCCAGGACATCGAGACCTTCGTCAACTACTTCCTTCGCAAGTACCAGCGCGAGTACGATCACCAGATCCGAGGCATCACCCGCGGAGCCATGGGTATGCTCAAAAACTATGAATGGCCCGGAAACGTCCGCGAGCTCGAACACACCATCCTCCAGATCATGGCCCTCCACAACCGCAAGGCCATCATCGAGGAGAGGGACATGCCCATGTTCCTCGAGCGAAGGGGAAACGAGAGGCAGCACCGCTTCCTCGAAGAGGCCCTCGACCTCAAACTGTCCCTCGAAGACTACTCCCGCGAGTTCGTCCGCATGTTCGAGGCCGAGTACACCGAAAAAGAGCTCGCCTCCTCCCTCGGAATTACCACCAAAACCCTCTGGCAGAAGCGACGCAAGTGGAGCATGGAAAGAAAAAAACGCGCCTAGACCGCGCGCCAGGATGACGCCGCCGGGTCTCCCGATGCTAAGAGGGGCGCGGGTGCCCTCACCCGCGCATTTCTAACCGCGCACTTTAACCGCTTGTCCCGCCGCGCCGGGGATGCTATATTCGTTCCCGGACGTCCGTATCTGATTTCCATATCCCACTCGTAAGGAGCGCGGACATGCCGATTAAATGCGAGTTCTGCGGAATGGAGTACGAAACGCCGCCGGGAAAATTCTGCGACCGGTGCGGCAGGGTCCTGGCCCGGTTCAACGTCGAGCCCGAGAACGAGGACGAGGGCCAGCATAAAAAGTGCAAGAAGTGCGGGCTGCGCAACTCCGCGGAGGCGAGGGTCTGCGTGAACTGCGGCGAGCTGCTCCACCAGCAGCAGCTGGCCTGACCCATGGCCCCAAGAAGGTTCCCGCCGCCGGCCCGCTCCCTCGCCGTCGAGACCGCCTTCGGACTATCCCTGCTCCTCACCATCGCCGCCGCCCATCTCTGTCTGCTCCTCACCCGTGAAATCCACCCCCTGCACGCTCTCGCCATGGCCGCGTCCCTCTTCCTGGCCGTCTTCGTAAAACGCCTCCGCCGAATCCCGCCATGGACATGGAACGCGCTCATCATCATCCTGCTCGTCCTCTGCGCCGCCTCCGCGCTGACCCCGCCCCGCTCTTTTGAATCGTATTTCCGCGCCATCTCCTATTTCCTCATTTACACCCTCATCATCCGCTATCTGACGCGGGCCACTCCCCGCGACGAGCTGGTCGTGCTTCTCCTTTGTCTGCTCGAGGTCTCGGCCGCATCCATCATGACCATCTCCATGACGTTTTTCGCCTCCCTCGCGTTTTTCACCGTCTGCGCCACCTCCGCGCTCCTGCTCTTCTCTCTGAAGCAGCAGTCCCGGGCCGTCTCGATCCAGCGCGAGCGGATCCAGGCCATCGAGCGCGCGGCCCTGGGCCTCAAGACGCCGGCCGCGCCCCGCCCCGCGCCCGTGCCCGTGCCCGGCCGCTTCTTCGGCTTCTCCGCCGCCTTTGCCCTGGCCGTCTTCATCGTCGGCTTCGTGTTCTTCTTCACCATCCCCCGGGTGGGACGCGGACTGTTCAGCTGGAAAACAGGCATTCATTCCCGCGTCTCCGGCTTCTCCGACACCGTCGAGTTCGGATCGCTGGGCAAGATCAAGCTGAGCAACGCCCTGGTCATGAGGGTCCAGATGGACGACGCCGCCGGCGCCGGACTCTATTACTTCCGCGGCAATGCCCTCGAATTCTTCGACGGCCGCGCCTGGTCCGACAACTTGGGACTCAAAGCCATGCATCGCTTCAGCTACCAGGAAACCGTGACCCTCGACAAGATCTCGTCCCTCGCCAACAGCGTCAAGCAGGAGATCATCCTCGAACCCATCGAGACCGGCATCCTCTTCGGAATCCCCAGCATCAACTCCGTCGCCGTGCCCTTCCAGTTCCGCGCCGTGCTCGAATATCATAACGGATATATCAGCCTCCCCCTCGACACCCCCGTGTATGACCGCGTCGCCTACACCGTGTGGTCAACCCCGCTCCCCGAAGGCGCCAGAGCGTGCGAGGAGATGCGGGACCGCGGCGCCGCCGGCAGCGGCGGAGCGCCCGAACCCGCTTACCTCTCAATGCCTTCCGGCATGGAACGGATCGCCGACCTCGCCCGCCGCGTCGCCGGAAACGACCCGTCGCCGTGCGCCCGCGCCGAGAACATCCGCCAGTACCTGCTCATGAATTACGCCTACGACCTGGACACCCCCTCCGACGCCGCCCCCGACCCCATCACCGATTTCCTCTTCAACTCCCGCACCGGATACTGCCAGCACTTCGCAACCGCCATGGTCCTCATGCTCCGCGGCGTCGGAATCCCCGCCCGCATCGCCAACGGCTATCTGGCCGGAGCTGACTGGAACCCGATTGATAATTACCTGAGCGTCAGGGAGAGTGACGCCCATACCTGGGTCGAGATGCTCCTGCCCGCCGGCCGATGGATCATGTTCGACCCCACTCCCGCCGCCGCGCCTCCACCCCGCCTCCCCGCATGGCAACAGGCGCTCAAGGACGTGTTCGATGCCATCAAGTACCGCTGGGACCTCTACGTGGTGGACCTGAACCTTCACAACCAGTACCATATGGCCCTGACCATCCGCGAGCGCGGCATCATGGCCACCAGAAGCATCGCCGGGCTGCCCGCCCGGACCACGTTTCTCATCCGCTCCATTTTGCGATCGTATCCCCTGCTCCTGGCCATCCCCGCCGCCCTGGCCGTCTACCTGCTCTGGGCCAGGAACACCTCGTGGCTTGGCGCGGGCAAGCAACGTCCCGGCCGGCCGGCCGTCCGCGCCATGAGGGAATACGAGCGCCTGCTCAAGGCCCTGGGAAAAAGGGGGCTCCGGCGCCGGGCCTCCGAGACCGCCCTCGAACTGGCCCGCAGGATCGAGGCCGGAGCCTGGCCCTTTGCCCGGCCCGTCTCCGAGGCCACCGAAGCCTATCTCGCCCTCCGCTTCGGACCGCCCAGGCCCGACGCCCGGGCCGTGGCATTGATCCAGAGCGCCCTCGCGGCCGTTACCAGGCCCGCCCGCCCATGAAACCCGGGCCCGGTCCCCGCAAATTGACATCACGCGCCGCCAAGCGCTAAACTAATAGTATAAAGCCATGAGCAAAATCCTGATCGTTGATGATAATCGAATGATCTTGCAGGCCCTTTCCGACCACCTGGAAGCGCTGGGCTATGACACTGAAGTTGCGGCCAGCGGCATTGACGCCCTCGAAATCCTGAAACACGACAAGCCCGACCTCATCATCATGGACATCGTAATGCCCGAGATGAGCGGCATCGAGGTCACAAGACGAATCAGGGCCAATCCCGAGATCAAATCAATCCCCGTCGTCGCCTTCACCTCACAGTCCAACCGCGGGCAGTGGGACGAAATCTTCGACGACTACCTGGTAAAACCCTTCGGCTACGACGCCCTCTACGAAATCATCCAGCGCTTCATCGCTAAAAAAGAAGAGGCGGATTTCATTTGAGCGATCTGTCCACGCGCCGCGGCCGGAGACGCGCCCTCGCCGCGTGGGCCGCCGTGCTCGCCGCCCTATCCATCTCCTGCGGCTACAAGCTGGTCCGCGAGCCGAGCGCCCGGCTCCCGTCCGGGGTCTCGAGCATCTCCATCCCCCTCGCCAGGAACCTGACCCTCGAGGCCGGGCTGGAGGACGTGTTCACCCAGGAGCTCATCAAAAGGCTGTCCGCCGACGGCCGCGTCACCATCTTGCCGGCACAAGGCCAGGCCGAGCTGCGCTGCGTCATGCGCGACATCTCCACCCATCCCGTGAGCTTCACCCGCGAGGGCAGGGTCGCCGCCGAGAGCGTGACTATCGAGGCCGAATGCGCCCTGCTGGCGCCGGAGTCCGAAAGCCTGATCTGGTCGTCCGGACCCGCCGCCCGCTCCGAGGAATACCCGGTGGGCGACAACTACCTCGCCAACGAGGACGCCAAGGCCGCGGCCATCAACGAAATTTGCAGGGACCTCAGCGAAACCATGCAAAACGCGCTGATGGACTCGTTCTGATCGGTTGGGATTCGGAAAATTTGCCGCAGATGAACGCAGATGAACACAGATAATTTTTTATCTTCTTATCTGCGTTTATCTGCGTTCATCCGCGGCAAAAAAATGTTTTCTGAAAAAGCACTTTCGCTTTTATCATGGCCATGAACAGCATTAAGCCGGAAGATTTCAAGCGCTCGCTGGAAAAGGGAGACTTGGTCCCCGTCTATCTCCTGCACGGGGAGGACGCGAGGGCCATTGACCGCGACCTGGCGACGATCGAGGCCCGCGTGCTCCAGGGCGGGCTCAACGAGTTCAACGCCGATTACTTCCACGGCCGGGAGGCCGACCTGGGCCAGGTCCTGGCCGCCGTCCGCATCCTGCCCATGATGGCGGACCACAGGCTGGTGGTGGTGAAAAGGGTGGAGGAACTCAAGGGCCAGGACCGCGAGCGGCTGGTCCAGTACCTGGCCGCGCCCGTGTCATCCACCCTACTCGTCCTGACCGCCGGGCCGCTGGCCCTGCGCGGCGCCGGCCGCAAGAAGGAGGACGAGACGCTGGAGAAGGCCGCGGCCAAGGCCGGCATGGCCGTGCATTATCCGCGGCCCACGGCGGCCCGCCTGCCCGGCGTGGTCCAGGAAATGGCCCGCGAGCGCGGCAAGAGCATTGACAAGGACGCCATCGAGGCGCTGATTGACCTGGTCGGCGACGAGATGTTGGGGCTGGAACAGGAGCTGGAAAAGGTCGCCCTCTTCATGGGCGACAAGAAAAAGATCGGCCGCGACGACGTGCTCGCCGCCGTGGCCGACATCAAGGAGGCCAATATCTACAAGTTCACCGACGCCATCGGCGGCCGCGACGTGGAGGCCGCCCTCCGCGCCTTCCGCCGCATGATCGAGGAGGGCGAGGAGCCGCTCATGGTCCTCGCCATGGTCCTGCGCCATTTCCGACTGATCTGGAAAATCCAGGATTACCTGGCACAAGGCGAGCCGATCGCGGCCATTGCGAAAAAGGTGGGGTTGGGACCGAAGGGGGAATGGGTCATCAAGAGCGTGTATCAGCCCCAGCTCGAAAAGTTTCCGGCCAGGGACACCGGCCGGATCATGCGCGCGCTCGCCGACCTCGACATCAAATTAAAATGCGCCCGCGCCGAAAAGGACGTCCTTTTCGAGCGGGCGCTCGTCAAGTTATGCCTGGGCCGACTCGCCTGAAACCTTGAGACCGGCCACCGCCCGCGTCAGCCGCGACTTGTAACGCGCCGCCGTGTTCCGGTGCAGAACGTTCTTGGTCACCGCCTGGTCTATGGCCTTGATCGCTCCGGGAAGCGCGCCCGCCGCCGCCGCCGCGTCCCTGGCCTCAACCGCCGTCCGCACGTCCCGAATCTTGTTCCGGTAGAACGTCTTTATGCTCTTGTTGCGAAGCCGCTTCTTCTCGCCCTGCTTGGCCCGCTTGATCGCATCCTTGTGATGAGCCACTTATTTTCCCTCCGTTTTCCCGATAATCACAGAATAATTATTCTATCCGTAATTCCCGCCAAGTCAAGTTCCACAAGGCCGAGGACCGCTTCCAGGCGAGGATGGAATAAGATAACCGCCAAGGCGCCAAGATCGCCAAGAATAATTTATTATTAGTTTATTACTTATTGGATTGAAATGCGGAGACCCCCGCGCGGAGGCGATATAGTTACTACCGGGAGCAGTTAATAGTTGACACCATTACTATGGTGGGCGGGACACTCCTGTCCCGCAGACTTCCCTCCACGGCGGCACCGCCCGACAAGAGTGTCGGGCTCCACCTCCATTACTGTCAACTATTAACTGCTCCCATTAGTAACCCCTGATTTTTTCTTGGCGATCTTGGCGCCTTGGCGGTTATCTTCCTCGCCTTAACTCGGCTCGTTTATCTTCCGCCGCTTTCGCGCTAAAATGCATTAAAGGTCACCCATGAGCGAAAATAAATCCATGACCCGCTCCGCCGGGGTCGTCGGCCTGTCCACTCTGATCAGCCGCATCCTCGGCCTGGTCCGCGACGTCGTCATGTCAACCTTCTTCGGCGCCGGACCGATCGCCGACGCCTTCTACGTGGCCTTTCAGATCCCCAACCTCATGCGCCGCATGGTCGGCGAGGGATCGCTGACCGTCGCCTTCATCTCCGTCTTCACCAAGCTGAAGAACGAGGAGGGCGAGGAGGTCGCCCGGAAGTTCGTGGACTCCTTCTGGACCCTGATGACCATCGTGCTCGCGGCGCTCACCGTCCTGGGCATGATTTTCAGCCGCCAGATCGTTTACGTCTTCACCAACCCCGCGTTCCGCGCCGACGCCATGAAGTTCGAGCTCGCCGTTACCATGACCCGGGAAATGTTCCCCTATCTGCTGGCGATCGGCCTGGTCGCGCTGTCCATGGGCATTCTGAATTCCCACAAGCATTTCTTCGCGCCGGCCTTCAGCCCCGTGCTCCTGAACGTCGCCTGGATCACCTCCGTCCTCGTGCTCCACTACCGCTTCCAGCAGCAGGGCCTGTCCATCGTCCTCGGCGTGCTCGCCGGAGGCGTGCTCCAGCTTGCCATGCAAATCCCGTTCTTATGGCGATTCGGGATGCGCTTCCGGCCCCGCTTCGATTTCCGCCATCCCGCCCTTAAGAGGATCGGCATTCTCCTGGTCCCCTCGACCTTCGCCGTCGGCATCGTCCAGATCAACACCCTGGTGGCTTCCTACTTCCTCACCGCTTACGACGGCGCCCGCAGCCAGTTCTACTACGCCAACCGCCTCACCGAGTTCCCCTACGCCATCTTCTCGCTGGCGCTGGCAACCGCCGTCCTGCCCACCCTCTCGGACCAGGCCGGCGAAGAGGGCCGCAAGAGATTCAAGGACACTTTCTCCTACGGCCTGCGCCTGGTGACCTTTATCATCATTCCCGCTTCCGTGGGCCTTGCCCTCATTTCCCGGCCCATTATCAACTTGATCTACCAACATGGAGAATTCACGGCCCTGGACACGGCTGATACCAGGTACATGCTTATCATGTTCTGTCTTGGCCTCTGGGCCACCGCCGGGCTGCGCATGGTGATGCAGGCGTATTACGCGGTGGAGGACATGGTGACTCCGCTGTGGTCGGCGGCTCTGGCCATGATCGTGAACATCATCGGCTGCTGGTGGCTCTCCAAGCACATGGGCCGCGCCGGCGTGCCTCTCGCCATCTCGCTCGCGGCCATGGTTAACCTGATCGTGCTCTGGGTGAGGCTGGAGGGAAGGATCGGCCGCTTCGAGTTCGGCCCGCTCGGCCGCACCCTGCTGGTCTCGATAATCGCCAGCCTGCCCATGGCCGCCATCATCCTGCCGCTCAATACCCTTGATCTCTGGTTCGCGCCGGGCCGGATCATTTACAAGGCCCTGCTCCTCTCCGGAGAGGTCGGCGCCGGCATCCTGCTCTTCGCCCTGGTCTCCTGGCTCTTCAAGGCCCCCGAGCTCTTTGCCGTCACCGACGCCGTCATCAGGAGGTTAAAGAAGAAATGAGAAAAAAATCGGCATCGCGGGTCCCGGTGAATTACCACGTCTTCTCCACCGCCTGGGGCAGCGCCGCCATCGCCTGGACCGAGCGGGGCGTGTGCGGCGTGGTCCTGCCCGGGCCGGACGAACGAAAAATAAAGGCCGCTATCCTCGCCGAATACCCGGAGGCCGTGCCCGCGCGGCCCGCGCCGGTCGCGGACGCGGTCAAGGAGATCAAGGATTACTTCATGCGCCGGAACCCGAAATTCTCCGCCCGGCTCGACCTGTCCTGGGCCACACCGTTCCAGGCCCGGGTGTACCGGGCCATGCTCAAAATACCCGCCGGCCGGACCATTTCCTACGGCGAGCTCGCCGCCAGGATCGGCAGTCCCGGCGCCTCCCGCGCCGTGGGCGCCGTGAACGCGGCGAACCGCATCCCGCTCCTCATCCCCTGCCACCGCGTCATCGCGTCCTCCGGCGCCCTGGGAGGCTACTCCGCCGCCGGCGGCGTTAAAACCAAACAGCGCCTCCTCGACCTCGAAAAAGGGTCGCGCCCGCTGTAACCATCCGCCCGCTTCCACATCATTATTACCGGAAGGGAGATGTGAGCCATGCCGATTTACGAGTATCAATGCGGCGCGTGCGGACATAAGTTCGAGGATTTCATCCAGGCCGGGGAGGACCAAGACATCCGGCGCTGCCCCCAGTGCGGCAAGCCCAAGGTGGAGCGGCTGGTATCGGCTTTTTGCACCGGAGGCGGCGGACATGAGCGCGCGTCGTCCGGCGGATGCGGGACCTCCGGCGGGTTCAGGTGAGGATGAGCTGAGGAGGCCGTGGGCCTCCCTGATCGGTTCGGGCCCTGCTCTTTCAACGCAGAGGCTGAAAGGAACGCAAAGAGATAATCAACTCGCTTTGCGCTCTTTGCGCCTTTGCGCTTCTTTACCCACTTCAAGCCTGCTCAAAGAATTTTAAGACAGGATTAACAGGATTTACAGGATTTCGGGAATACGCCTCTTGCTTTTTCATCCTGTTAATCCTGTCTGAAAAAATTTTTATGCTTTCCGGGCGCAGCCCTTTCATCTCTCCCGCTCGGCTTCGCGCCACCAGTTCTTCTCGACCCTCACGAACAACTCGAGATAGACCTTGATGCCCCAGAAGCTCTCCAGCTCCTTCCGGGCCGCGGTCCCGATCTCTTTGAGCATGGACCCGCCCCTGCCGATGATGATGGGCTTTTGCGACTCGCGCTCGGTGAGAATGGCCGCGTGAAGACGGATCAGTGTCGCGCTCTCCTCGAATTTCTCGACCACCACCGCCGTCGCGTACGGCAGCTCCTGGCTCAGCTTGTTGATGAGCTTCTCGCGGATGATCTCCGCCGCCCAGAACCGCTCCGCCTGGTCCGTGACCATGTCCAGCGGGAACAGCGCCGGGCCCTCCGGCAAGAGCCGCGTCACCACCTCGATGAACCGGTCCACGTTCTCGCCGGTCTTGGCCGAGAGCGGCACGATCTCGTTGAACACCGCGAGCCGGGCCGAGTGCTCGATCACCGGCAGCAGCCGCTCCTTGACCGACTTGTCCACCTTGTTGATGACCAGGACCTTGGCCGCCGTGAGCGGCTCCACCACCTGGAGCGTCCCCATGTCATCGTCCGTCCACGGACGCACGGCCTCGATCATCATCACCGCCACGTCGCTCCGCATTGCCGCGTCGCGGGCCTCCCGCACCATCCGCCGGTTCAGCTCCTTCCTCGCCGCGTGGATCCCGGGAGTGTCAAGGTACACGGCCTGCGCGCCGGAACGGTTATGGATGCCGATGATCTGGTTGCGGGTGGTCTGGGGCTTGGGCGAGGTGATGGACACCTTCTGGCCCAGGATGCGGTTCATGAGCGTGGACTTGCCCACGTTGGGCCGGCCCAGGAGCGAGACAAAGCCGCACCTGAACGCGACCTCATTCATGGCTTACCTGATCCTCTCCCAGTAGGTGGCGGGGTCGGCCTTGATCTTCCCCGGATACCAGCCCTTGGCGCCGACTGACCAGGACTGGCGGAAAACCATCACCTTCTTGAACGGAAGAATGTCGTCGGACGTGATGCTCATCACCGCCTCCGCCGCGCCCGGCGTCTCCGGCGGCTCCGTGATCGAGTGGACCTGGTAGCTCAGAAGACGGTTGCGCTCGAAGCTCCGGTCGCGCATCGCCGGCAGGATGGTGTCCAGGAAATCGTAATAGGTATCGCGGTCCGGGAAAAAGTCCGGGATGCCGGGCTGCTCATAAGAAACGTCCAGCTCCCGGCCCCGGATGAAATCGTAAAAGCCGGTGACCGCCTTCCAGAGCTGCTCATCCTCCGGGTAATCCGAGAGCACCGTCTTGGGCCGGCGCACGATCTTGAGACGCGCCACGCTCGTCCGCAAATCCTCCCACTTCGCCGGAACGCCCTTTTTCAGCTCCGCCTTGATCTCCGGCCACGACTTCAGCTTCGACGCAAAAGGGGCAGCCGGCTCCGCCGCCGCCCGGAGCCCGCACAGCAATACCGCCGCCGCCGCGAGACCTGCCGCCCGCCGCATCAATCTCCCCATCCTGCCCGCACCACGTCCTGACTCTGCTTTTCTCATAACCTTTGATATTAACCCCGCCATCCCCGCCGTTCAAGCCTGACTATATTGATGCCCCGCCCTTTTATGCTAGGATAGTGGCGGACCGCGCGGCGAGTCCGCAGGCTTTCGCCCGCGCGGTCCCTCAAATCCGCTGGTATTCCCTGGAGGTGTAGAATGGTCCGGTTCCGGACGCGTGCGTGGAGTGTGCTCGCGGCAATCGCCTTTATTTCGCTGTGCGGCTTCAACCCTGAGGACGTGGTCCCCGACAGGTGCTCTCTCCAGAAAGAGGCCGCCGCCGACTGCTCGGCCTTTGCCGCGGACGGCGCGGGCACGGCCAAGAACGTCATCCTCATCATCGGCGACGGCATGGGCATCGGCGCGACCTACGCCGGCCGCGTTTACCAAAACGGCCCGGACCAGCCCCTCGACTGGGAAGAGCTGCCCCACCGCGGACTCGTCACCACCTGCGCCATCGGCATGATCACCGATTCCGCCGCCTCCGGCACCGCCTTTGCCACCGGCCATAAGACCAGGATCGGCGAGGTCTCGGTCAGCCCCGGACCCGAGTACAAGCCCTATCAGTCCGTGCTCGAGTTCGTAAAGGACAGGAAGGCAACCGGGCTCGTCACCACCACCATGATCTGGGACGCAACCCCCGCCGTATTCGCCGCCCACGCCCCCAAGCGCTCATCCAGCAAGGACATCGCCGCCCAGATGCTCGAAAAGACCGGCGTGGACGTCATGCTCGGAGGAGGAGCAGCCGCCTTCAAGGCCGACGCCACCCATCCCGACCTGATAGCAAAAGCCCCCGATCTAGGATATAAAGTGGTGGCCACGGCGCCGGAGCTCGCCAAGGTGGACCTCACGAACACCAATAAGCTCCTCGGCCTCTTCGCCGACAAATCTCTCGAATACGAGGCCGAGAGGCCGGCCGAGTCCACCGAGCCCCACCTCTCCGACATGGCCGCCGTTGCGCTCGATATCCTTGACAACGACCCCCGCGGATTCTTCATCATGATCGAGGGCGCCAACATTGACCACGCCGGGCATTCCATGGACATGGACGATCTGCTCGGAGAGATGGCTGAGTTCGACAAGACCGTGGACCTCGTCCTCGCCTGGGCCCAGGAACATCCCGACACCCTCATTGTCATCACCGCCGACCACGAGACCGGCGGCATCAAGGTCATTCCCGGCGAATACAACAAGGGCGACAAGATCGAGGTCAAATGGACCACCGCATTCCTCGGCCTCCACGCCAGCCACAGCTCCCAGCAGGTCCCCATCTACGCCATCGGGCCCAACGCCTCAGCCATCAAGCCGCACATGGACAACACCGAAATCTACTGCGTCCTCAAAAACGCCTTCGCCCCGTAACGCCGGCATCATGCCGGCAAAACTCGCGCGAGGAAGGGCCGACCGATCCTTCACACCTTCTTACCTTCACACCTTCTCACTTTTCATCCCCCCCTTGACAAATCCATAATCTTCGCCTAATCTTCTCCTATAGGGACCATGCAGAACCTGACCCATAGACAAAAAGAGGTTTACGAATTCCTCCGGACCTACCTCCAAAGCCACGGCACAGCCCCGTCCTACGAGGAGATCAGGGCCACCCTGGGCCTCCGCTCCCTCTCCACCGTCTCCAAGCACCTGAAACAGCTCGAACGCAAGGGCTGGCTCAACTCGCCCTGGCGAAGCGAAAAGCGCGCGCTGACCCTGGTCGAGCTCGGCGGACGAGCCCTCGCCATCCCCCTCCTCGGCCTCGTCGCCGCCGGCATCCCTCTCGAGGCCCTGGAAGCCCCGGAGGACGTCGAGGTCCCCGAAAGCCTCCTCCGCGGCGGAGACTGCTTTGCCCTCCGCGTCCGCGGCGACTCCATGATTGACGACGGCATCCGCGACAATGACGTCATCCTCGTCAAATCCCAGGCCACCGCCGAAAACGGACAGACCGTCGTCGCCCTCGTAGACAAGGAGTCCGCCACCGTGAAAAAGTTCTACCGCCGCGGCGACCAGATCGAGCTCCGCCCCGCCAACCCCTCCATGTCACCCCTCACCCTCCCCGCCTCCCGCGTCCGCATCCGCGGCGTCGTGGTCGGGCTGATGAGGAGTTACAAATGATTGGGGCTTGCCGCCCTGGACTGCGCGCCCCGCGCTTTGGAGTGCGCGCGGCTTGCCGCCGCTTTCCCGAGCCGGGAGCTTGCTCCCGGCGGACGCTCCTTGTGCAACCAAAGCTGGGGAGTACGTCAAGCATGTTCCTGGCGGATTGAAGAACTTGTTCCGATACCGGCCGGCAAGCTGGCCGAACGAAAGCGGCGGCAAGCCGCGCGCACTCCAAAGCTTGCGCCCGCTTGCCCATGCAATTTTTTATTAGTATATTGGTCCCCAAAGCAAAGGAGGAAAGATCATGGCGCTGACAATGACCCCCAAATCCAAGACCGCAAACTTGATCGCCGTCGTTGTTTTCTATATCTGATCCATGTTCCCCTCGACCGCTCGAATGAATTAATCAAGGTCTATCTGTGCGAATTAGAAAAAGGGGTGAACCATGAACTGGTGGGAAAAAGCGATCAAGCCTTTCAATCGCGCCAAAAGTGATGAGCAAGAGCAATACACTCTTGGAGTCACATATTGCAATCTCGGTCGGTGGAATGAAGCAAGTGAGGCTTTCAAGCAGGCAATTAGTATCAAACCCGACTATGCGGATGCGCATTGCAAACTTGGAAACGCATACGGTAACCTCGGGCGGTGGAACGAAGCAGCCGAGGCCTACACGCAGGCCGTCAGGATCAAACCGGACCATGCGGAAGCACACAGCAACCTTAAAGTCATAATTGGACGTTCATATGCGCAACTCGGACGGCAGAATGAAGCGATCGAGGCTTACAAACAAGCCATAATAATTAAACCGGACAATGAGAAAGCGCACTATTACCTTGGAACTGCTTACGCTTCCCTCGGGCTAATGCAGGAAGCAGTCGTGGCTTATAAGCAGACCATCAGGATCAACCCGGATGATGCGGAAGCGCACTGCAGCCTCGGATTCGCATACGGAAAACTCGGAAGAGTGAATGAAGAGATCGAGGCTTACAAGCAGGCCATAAGGATTAGCTCGGACTATATGGTAGCGCACTTTAACCTTGGAGTCTCTTACAGCCGACTCGGCCGAACGCGGGAAGCAATCCGTGAATATAAACAGGCTATCAGGATCAACCCGGATGATGCGGAAGCGCACATTGGCCTTGGTAATGCTTACGGCGAACTCGGGCAAACGCAAGGAGAAATCGGAGAATTTCAGCAGGCCATCAGGATCAAGCCGGATTATGCACTAGCGCATTTTAACCTCGGGAATGCTTACGGCAAACTCGGTCGAAGGCAAGAACAAATCGGAGAATATGAGCAGGCTATAAGGATAAACCCTGGTGATGCTAAAGCGCATTTTAACCTTGCGGTCTCCTACGACGAACTCGGGCGAACACGGGAAGCAATTGAGGAATATAAACAGGCCATAATAATAAACCCGGATGATGCGAAAGCACACTCTAACCTTGGAGTTGCTTACGACGAACTCGGGCGAACGCAGGAAGCAATTGAGGAATATAAACAGGCCATAATAATAAACTCGGATGATGCGGAACCGCACTGTAACCTTGGGGTTGCTTACGGCAGACTCGGGCGAAGGGATGAAGCGATACAGGCTTTTAAGCAGGGCATAAGGACCAAGCCGGATTTTTCAAAATTGCACTATAACCTTGGGATTGCCTGCCTGGCAACAGGAGATAGGAGCTCGGCACTTGAAGAGTACAAGATACTAAAAGAGCTTGATAAAGACTTTGCCGATAAATTATTCAATCTCATCTACAAATAGGTTTACCATGGCGGGCGCCCGCTTGGCTCAAGATAGAGACCGAAGAGAAGAGGTGCTAAAACGATGAACGATGAAATAGATTTTTATTCAATAACGCCATTAGGCTGCTTTAATGCTTCAGATGAGTTTTCAATCTCCGGAATAAAACTGCCTTACTGTTCTTTCATCAAACTGACGGAAGAACAGCTAAATGAATGGTTTAAACGGAAGCAGGGAGATTCAGGTGAAAATACTTTAAGCGTAGGCACCTTGATACCCACAAGGTATGAAAGAGAAAATATTATTAAGAACAAATATTTTCTTTGTTTTAGCTCAAAAGAACTCCATGATAAGCACCTCACGTCCGTAGGTTGTGCTCTGAGACTACTGTATAAATTCCCCGCCTTCACAACCAGAACATATCGAGAGGATGGAGCGAGCGGTTCATTGGAAAAATGTTTAGCCCACCCCGACTTGCCATGCTTACAAAATATTCCGGAATGGGATGTGCCAGAATATCTTAAACAAGCCCATCAAAATTACAAGAAACGTCTAGAAGATAATATCACAGGTGAAGCATGCTCTTCAGAGCAATTTATGCAGATGATTGAATGGAAGGAAAGGCAATATAAGAGATTTTACTGGCAGAACGGCAATAAAAATGATTTTATGCGTTTAGAGGAAAGGATCAAGACATTATTCCTTGATAAAATAAACGACCCGGCCTTCAGGTATCTAAGGTTTGCAATAAACTGGTATATGATCGCACAGGACGCGGAGTATACAGATCAAAGGATCGCTTTTTCTTGCATGATTCTTGAGTTGTTATGCTTAAAGCCCGATGGATATCGGGGGAAAGTCAGCAAATTAGCTAACAGCATTCACAAACTATTACCAGGATCAATCCAAGAAAAAAGATACGTAAAAAAATTAATGGAAAGCAAGTACTACAGTGAGAGAAATAATATTATGCACGGCTTCGCATACGATGATAAAACTCTGAAAATTGAAGAATGTGAGATAGAGCTGATCTTTGATGCTTGCAGGAGAATAATCCTGTTCATGCTTGGAAAAAGTATAGAAGAACAAAAAGGGAAAGAGCAAATACTCAGGGATATTGGAATCATAAAGCAAAAAGCCGCGGCGCCGATATAAGCCCGGTTCACCGGGCTTGCCCGCGAGGCTGTTAGGCCCGCCATTTATGGCGGGTTACGGGGCGTGGGTGAGGGTGAGGAGGGCGTTTTAACGTCCTTCCCGATAATGGCTTCAGCCGCCGGCGGGGGGCGTGGATGAATCCGTTATTTCAAGAACCCCGTTGAAACGGGGTCGGGCGTGAAGAGGGGGCGCCGGAGTACCCGCGCTAAAGCACGGGCCTATTAGAGGGGCCAAGGCCGGTGAATCGGCCTGATCCGGGCCCGACCGGCGGCTCACGCGTCAAAGCTGAATCCGTCCGCCGCCATCACGCCCTGCGCCCTGCGCCCTACGCTCTACTCGCTGCGACCTTGATTCCGGCCCTGGCTACCGGCTACGGGCTACTGACTACTTTTAAAAGGCCATGGACCGCGAGCTGTTACATATCAACATCACCGCCTTCCCCGTCGGCGTCGAGCGGATTATTGACCCGGCGTTGCGCGGGCGGCCGGTGGTGATTGCGGCCATGAACTCGCCGCGCGCGGTGGCGCTGGCCATCTCGCGCGAGGCGTACCTGGAGGGCGTGAGGAAGGGCATGGCGGTGGCGAGCGCCAAGAAGTTCTGCCGCGGCCTGATCGTCATCCCGCCGAACGAGCAGCTCTACCGACGGGCCGCGCTCTCCGTGCTCGACCTGGTGGCGCCGTATTCGCCGCTGGTCGAGCCGTGGCGGCCGGGGCATCTGCACCTGGACCTGACCGGCACCCGCCGCCTCTTCGGCTCGGTGGTGGACACGGCGGCCAAGATCAACCGCGAGATCCGCGACCGGCTGTGTTTGCGCAACACGGTGGGGGTGGCGCAAAACAAGCTGGTGTCGCGGGTGGCGTCGCGGGTGATCCGTCCGCGCGGCTTGTGCGAGGTCTTTGCCGGGAGCGAGGCGGCCTTTCTGGCGCCGCTCGAGGTGGACGTGCTGCCCGGCATCGGCGACAAGACGGCGGCCCGGCTCGCGGACTTCAACATCGCGCTGGTGGGCGAGCTCGCGGCCGTGTCCGCCGACCACCTGGTCATGGCCTTCGGCGCCATGGGACGGCGGCTCCATCAGTATGCCCGCGGCATTGACGACTCCCCGGTGCGCCCGCCCGAGCGCGCGCCCCTGGTGGCGGAGGAGGAGACCCTCGGGGAGGACGCCAACGACGACCATACCGTCATGGCCGTCCTCTACCTCCTGACCGAGCGCGCTACCCGCCGGCTCCGCGCCATGCGCTGCCGCGCCCGCTCCGTGAAGCTCGAGCTCATTTACGCCGACCACGTCTCGGCCTCCCGCGAGGCCGCGCTCCGCGAGCCGGCCGACCTCGACCGCCCCGTCTTCGCCAAGGCCGGCGAGCTCCTGGAAAAAACCTGGGCCCGCCGCGTGCGCCTGCGCTGGCTCGGCCTCACCCTTAAAGACCTCGCCCGCGGACCGCGGCAGCTCGGCCTCTTCGACCACGACCGCGAAAACGAGCGCGAGCGCAGCCTCGCCGTTGCCCTTGACCAGGTCCGCGCCCGGTTCGGCGAGTCCGCGCTCCGCTGCGGGAGGACGCTGTGAGCTTCGCCCATCTCGTCACCCATTCCTACTACAGCTTCATGCGCGGCGTGTCGTCGCTTGACGAGCTCTGCGCCACGGCGCAGGCCCACGGCATGACCTCGCTCGCGCTCACCGACGTAAACGGCCTCTACGGCGCCGTCTTCTTCTGGCAGGCCGCAATCGAGCACGGGCTCCACCCCATCCTCGGCGCCGACCTCGCCACCGCTTCCGAGCGCGCCGCCCTCGTCGTGAAAAGCGCCGCGGGCTACGAGCGCCTCTGCCAGATCATCACCGCCCGCCACCTCGACCCGTCATTCTCCCTCTGTGCCGCGCTCGCCGCCGATCGCGAAGGCCTCGCCGTCATCTCGGCCGACACCGCGCTGCTCGACGCGCTCATCCCGGCCGGGCGCCGCCGCGATCTTTACGTTGCGCTCGCGCCCGGCCACGACTCCCGCGCACTGCTGCGCTTCTCCCATGACCGCGGACTCGCGCCACTGGCCGTGGCCGACGCCTGGTTCGCGCGGCCCGACCAATACCCGCTCCATCGCCTGCTCCGCGCCATTGACCTCAACACCACGCTCCCGCGCGTCGCTCCCTCCGAGTTGGCCCACCCCGACGCCTGGCTCGCGCCGCCATCCGAGATGGTCCGCCGCTTCCCCCATTGCCCGGAGGCCGTGAACAACGCCCTGGCGCTTAGCGAGCAGTGCGTCATGAACGAACCGCCCTGGACCCGCCTCCTCTTCCCCGACTTCGAGGGCCTCACGCCGGACGCGGCCTTCCGCCTGCTCCGCGCCCGCTGCCTGGCCGGCGCCAAAAAGCGCTACGGCCGGATCACGGCCGCGGTGCGCGCGCGGCTCGACCACGAGCTCGGCGTAATCAGCCGGAAGAACTTCGCGAGCTACTTCCTGGTGGTGGAGAACATCGTGCGGCGCTTTCCCATCACCTGCGGCCGCGGCAGCGCCGCCGCCAGCATCGTCTCCTATTGCCTCATGATCACGCACGTGGACCCGATCCGGCACAACCTCTTCTTCGAGCGCTTCCTTAACCCCGGCCGCGTGGACCCGCCCGACATTGACGTGGACTTCCCGTGGGACACCAGAGACGACGTGCTCGACTACGTCTTCAAAAAGTACGGAGACACGAACGCCGCCATGGTGGCGAACCACGTGTGCCTGCAGGCGCGCGCCGCGGTGCGCGAGATCGCCAAGGTCCACGGCATCCCCGCGCCCGAGATCAAGCGCGTCACCGGCCGCATGCGCCACATCTGGGACGTGCACGACGCCGACGGCCTCGTCCGCACCCACCCCATGTTCAAGGACCTGAAGCTCGAAGCGCCCTGGCCGCAAATCCTCACGACCTCGCTCGCTTTGGAAGGAATCCCCCGCCACCTCTCCGTCCATTGCGGCGGCGTGGTCATCGCCCCCGGGGCCCTTACCCGCCGCGTGCCCCTCCAGCGCGCCAAGAAGGGCGTCAACATCATCCACTGGGAAAAGGACCAGGCCGAGGACGGCGGACTCGTCAAAATTGACCTGCTCGGCAACCGCTCCCTGGCCGTGGTCCGCGACTCGCTCGCCGCCTTGAAGGACCACGAGGGTATCGAGCTCAGCTACCGCCGCTTCAACCCCATTGACGACCCCGACACCATCGCGCTGCTCGGCCGCGGCGACACCATCGGCGTCTTCTACGTCGAGTCGCCCGCCATGCGCCAGCTCCAGCAAAAGACCCGCGCCGGCGAATTCGAGCGCCTGGTCGTGCATTCCTCCATCATCCGGCCCGCGGCCAACGAGTTCATCCGCGAGTACGTGCGCCGCCTCCACGGCGGGTCCTATGAGCCGCTCCACCCGCTGGTCGAGGAAATTCTCGCCGACACCTTCGGCATCATGTGTTACCAGGAGGACGTGTGCAAGGTCGCCATGGCGCTCGGCGGCTTTGACGCGGTGGACGGCGACGGCCTCAGAAAGGTCCTCTCCAAAAAGCACAAGTTCAAGAAGCTCGCCGAGTATCGCGAGCGCTTTTACGCGGGAGCGCGCGAGCGCGGCGTGGCCCGCGAGGTGATTGACCGCATCTGGAACATGATCATGTCCTTCTCCGGCTACTCCTTCTGCAAGCCCCACTCCGCCTCGTACGCGCTCGTGTCGTTCAAGTCCGCCTGGCTCCGTTGCCATCACCCGGCCGAGTTCATGGCCGCCGTCATCTCCAACCAGGGCGGCTACTACTCCGCCTTCGCCTACGTCTCCGAGGCCCGCCGCATGGGACTCGAGGTGCTGCGCCCCGACGTCAACGCGAGCGAGAGGCACTACGTGGGCCGCGGCCGGACCCTGCGCGTCGGACTCATGCAGCTCAAGGGGCTCAGCGAGGCCGGGCTCGACGCCGTCATCGCCGAGCGCGGCTCCCGCGGCCCCTATGCCTCCTGCTCCGACTTCCTGCGCCGCGCGGACGTGGCGCCCGGTGACGCCCGCCTGCTGGTCAAGGCCGGCTGCTTCGACGCGCTGGAAGGGGAGGACGCGCGGCCCGCCCTGCTCTGGAAGCTCGAAGAGCACGCGGGCCGCCGCTCCCGCATGCGATCCTCCCTCCCCCTCTTCGATCCGCCCGCCTCCGAGCTGCCTAAGCCGCGCGGCTACGACGCCCAGACCATGCTCCGCCACGAGGTCGAGACCCTGGGATTCCTCGTCTCCCGCCATCCCCTCGCCCTCTATCTCCCGCTCCTTAAGCCGCTGTCCCACGTGCCCGCAAAAGACCTCGCCCGCTGGGTCGGAAAGCGCGTCACCACCATCGGCTGGTACGTCACCGGCAAGCTCGTCTCGACCAGCCGCGACGAGCCCATGGAGTTCTTCAGCTTCGAGGACACCACCGCCATCTACGAGACCACCTTCTTCCCCGAGGCCTACCGCCGCTTCTGCCACCTCATTGACCGCGACCGGCCCTGCCTCCTGCAAGGCCTGGTCGAGCAGGACTCTAGCGCCGTCACCCTGACCGTGGACCACCTGAAAATCCTCGACCCGCCTAGGTCCGCCGCCCATCAGCCGGCGCCCCGCGGCGTTGGTTCCCGCCCCGGCGCCCCGCTCCCCTCCTGCTCCTGATACCGGTCTGTTTTTTGATTTGGGCTAATGAATGATCTAATCTGAAAAGATACGCATCAGGAGGGCTGACCATGACCAGGAAACAAGACCCATCCCGGTTTTCCCGGAGAAAATTTCTGGACGGAATCGTGCGCGGGGCCGGCGGGATCACGCTCGCCGCCGCGGCCTCCGCCTGCAAACCCGACACCTTCATGGATTACCTGTCCTCCGGGACCGAGAAAGTTGACGACCGCTTCAACGAGTCCGTGTCCGGACACGCCAGGCAGCTCGCCCTGCCGGCGGCCTCGTCCGACACCTTCACCTTTCTCTGGGCCTCCGACATCCATATCACCTACGGCCATTCCGACCTCATGGACAAGTTCGGATCATACGCCAAACAGCGCGGCGCCGTCTTCGCCCTCCATTCCGGAGACTGCGCCGACGGCGGCCAAGTTGACGAATACAAGAAGTGGAATGGCGTCATGGGCGAGTACCTGCCCTGCCCCGTCTTCTCCGCCATCGGCAACCATGACCTCTACGGCGACGGCTGGGACGCCTATAAGAAATACATCGGCCCCGCCGCCTTCCGCTTCATCTACGGCCCTTGCGACTTCATCTTCATTGATACCGCCGCCGGCACCCTCGGCTTCGACCAGATGGGGTGGCTCGAAAAAGTCCTCGACCGCGGCGGCCCGCCCAACCGCTTCATCCTGAGCCATTACCCCATCTACGACGGCGCGTTCCAGACCCCCTCATCAATTGGCAACACCGAGGAGTGCATGAAACTCATCTCCATGTTCGCCGACAATAACGTGAGCTATTTCCTGTGCGGACACAAGCATACGGGCGCGCATTACGAGATCCGCGGTGTCCACCACATCATCAGCGGCGCCGGATGCCCCTACAAGCAGATCATTGACGACAAGAACCATTTCTTCCGCTTCGACGTCGCCGGCTCTTACGTGAGCAAGGACAAAATTTACTTCGACGACGTGGAGATAGTCTAAATGCGCCCCATCACCGCCTCCGCGCTGACCTTCGGAGCAATCATCGCCATCGCCGCCCTGCTCCCCCGCCCGTCCGCGGCACTGCCGGACTGGCTGAAGTGCCGCTGCCATGAGCAGGAAAAAGAGGCCCCTGAAGAGCGGCCGCCGCTCGAGCTCGACTCCGGGCTGCGCCTCTACGGCGCTTACCTGCGCCGCGAGAGCGCGGTCGAGCGGGAGGACTACGGACGCGTCCGCCTGGCCTGGGATTCCGGCAACCGCTGGCTCAACCCGAGCGCCGGCGTGGAGGCGCGCATCGAGGGCGGCCAGCTCCGCACCTGCTGGATCGGAAATGACCTGGTCCTGGACCAGTACGCCGCCGTCAGCCTCCGCCTCAACCACGCCGAGTACGGCGACTGGAAGACCGGAATTAATTACGCTAACGCCTACATCTCCTATCATCGCTGGTGGATGGACCTGGCCGTGGGCATGGGCTACGCCGCGCTCGTCTTCGAGGAGAGGGACTACCGCAACCCCTTCATCTACAATACCCAGACCCCCGAGTCCCGCTTCATCTATAACGTGTCGCTCCACCCGCCGTCCTTTTGGAAGGGACGCATCGAGCTCGACCTCGGCTTGCGCAACTATGACGACTTCGAATACCACGGCTTCGACGACAACGGATACCATATCGAGCCCATGCTGCACCTCGGCCCCGACACCACCTTCACTTTCTTCTACGAGCGGCGCTACGCGGGCGCCTTCATCAGCCTGCCCACCTTGACCCGCGTCACCTGGCTGGTGTCGGTGGAACACCGCTTTTAACCCGAATTTAACCGCCAAGACGCCAAGAGCGCCAAGCTGTTTATTAAATAATGTATGTGAATGGTAACATGATGGAATACAGATCCGCGATTGAATTTTATTTATCTCATTTTTTTTCTTGGCGTTCTTGGCGTCTTGGCGGTAATCTTCCGCCTATCGGAGGCCCTGATGATTGACCTGCACATGCATACGCTCTGGAGCGACGGCGTGCTCGTGCCCGCCGAGCTGGTCCAGCGGGCCAGCTGCAAGGGCGTCCGCGCCATGGCCATCACGGACCACGTGGACCATTCCAACATCGAGCCCGTGGTCACGGCGCTCGTCAAGTTCTGCCGGAGCATGGAAAAGCATAGCGGCATCATCGTGCTTCCCGGCTTCGAGATCACCCACGTCCCGCCCGCCTCCATCGCCGGCCTGGCTTCCCTTGGCCGCAGGCTCGGCGCCAAGTGGGTCGTGGTCCACGGCGAGACCCCGGTCGAGCCGGTGCCCGCCGGCACCAACCACGCCGCCATCCTGGCCGGCGTGGACCTGCTTGCCCATCCCGGCATCATCTCGGACGAGGACGTGAAGCTCGCCGCGAAAAAAGGCGTGGCCCTGGAAATCAGCGCCCGCAAGGGCCACTCCCTGGGCAACGGCCGCGTCGCCTCGCTCGCCAAGCGCCACGGCGCAACCCTCATCCTCAATACCGACGCCCACGCCCCGGAAGACCTGATTGACTTGGCCTTCGCCCGCACCGTCGCCCTCGGCGCCGGCCTTACTGACCGCGACTTTAACGCCATGCTCGCGGCCTCGGACGCCCTCGTCAAAAAAGCCATGAAAAGGAGAGCGAAAAAATGAGCAACCTGGCCAAGCGCCTTATCAGCGCCGCCATCATCGTCCCCGTACTGGTCTATCTCTTTTACCGCGGCGGCCGGCCGTTCATCATCCTCATCGAGGTCGCCATCGCGCTCGGCATCAACGAGTATTACTCCATGGCCGAAGCGCGCGGGCTCCTGCCCTCCCGCGGGATCGGCACCATAGGCGCGCTCGCCCTCGGCCTGGCCGCGGCCTCCGGCAGGCTCGATTACATGCTGCTCACCTTCACCCTCGTCATCCTGGCGGTGCTCATTAACCAGCTCCGCGGCCAGGACATCTCCGCAACCATCGCCGGGTCCGCAACCACCATCTTCGGCGTCGTCTATATCGGATGGCTCCTCTCCCACGCCATGCTCCTCCGCTTCCCCCTCCATTCCCCGCAGGCCATTGACCGCGGACTCTTCTTCATCGTTCTCGCCATCGCCGGCGTGTTCCTGGCCGACGCCGGCGCGTACTTCGTCGGCCGCGCCTACGGCAAGAAAAAGCTCGCGCCGCGCATCAGCCCGGGCAAGACCGTGGAGGGACTGCTCGGAGGCATCGCGGGCGGCACGCTCGGCGTCGTGCTCACCAAGCTCGTTTTTGACTGGCTCATCTTCCCGGACCCCGGCACCGGCATGCCGCTCCTGCATTGCCTGGCGCTCGGCCCCCTCCTCGTGCTCCCCTCCGTCGCCGGCGACCTCTTCGAGTCCATGCTCAAGCGTGACGCGCGCATCAAGGACTCCGGCAGCATCATCCCCGGCCACGGCGGAATCATGGACCGGCTCGACTCCATCCTCTTCGCCCTGCCCGTCACTTATTATTACCTCCGCCTCGCGGTCTATGGAGGCCTCTGGTGATCGTCGCATACAATGGCGTGTCGCCCCGGGTGCACCCCAAGGCCTTTGTCGAAGAGACCGCGCTGGTCATCGGCGACGTCGAGATGGCCGAGCAATCGTCCGCGTGGTTCCACGCCGTGGTCCGCGGCGACGTCAACTGCATCCGCGTCGGCGCGCGCACCAACATCCAGGACTCGTCGGTCATCCATGTCACGCATAACAAGTGGCCCACCATCATCGGCGCCGACTGCGTGCTCGGCCACCGCGTGGTCGTCCACGGCGCCGTCATCGGCGACCACTGCCTGATCGGCATCGGGTCCATCGTGCTCGATGGCGCGGAGGTCGGAGACCACTGCATCGTCGGCGCCGGAGCCCTCGTGCCGCCGGGCATGAAAATCCCGCCCCGCACCCTGGTCATGGGCGTGCCCGCCCGGCCGGTGCGCGAGATCAATGAAAAGGACCGCGACATGCTTCTCAATCAGCCGCTCGAATATCTCCGTCTCATCGGAGACTACGCCGGCAGGGACTCCCGCCGATGACGGCCAGGCAGGGACAGCGAAAGGGAGGCGACATGGCGCCCCATAATGAAAAGGTCCGCGTCAAGCTGCGCCGGACCGTGGACCATTCTTACAACATTGTGATCGGCCGCGACCTGTTCGACGGCATCGCCGTGCAGCTCAAGGAGATGCGCCTGGCCGACCGCTACGTGCTCATCTCCGACTCGACCGTGCTCAAGCTCCACGGCAACCGCCTGACCGAGGCCCTGCGCGCCCGCGGCCTCAAGGTGGACCGCATCGGCTTCCCCGCCGGCGAGTCATCCAAAACCCGCAAGATGAAGCAGTTCCTCGAAGAGCACATGCTCGGCATGGGGCTCGCCCGCGATACCTGCGTCATCGCCTGCGGCGGCGGCGTGACCGGAGACCTGGCCGGCTTCACCGCCGCCACCTATCTGCGCGGCGTGCCCTGGATCCAGGTACCCACCACCCTGCTCGCCATGGTGGACGCCAGCATCGGCGGCAAGACCGCGGTTGACGTGGCCGAGGGAAAAAACCTGATCGGCGCCTTCCATCAGCCCGCCGCCGTGTTCATTGACGTCTCCGCCCTCGAGACCCTGCCCCGCCGCCACCTGGTCGCGGGCATGGCCGAGGTCATCAAGCACGCCGTGATCGCCGACGCGGACTTTTTCAAGCAACTGATGGCCCGCGCCGACGACGTGCTGGAGGGCGACCCCGCCGCGCAGATCGCGGTGATCAAAAGGAGTTGCGAGATCAAGGCGGGCGTGGTGGAGAAGGACGAGAAGGAGGCGGACCTGCGCCGCATCCTGAATTACGGCCACACCCTGGGCCACGCGGTGGAGGCCGCCTCCGGCTACGCCCTGCTCCACGGCGAGGCCGTGAGCCTCGGCATGGCCCTGGAAGGAGCATTGGCCGTGTCCCAGGAAATCTTCTCCCCCGCCGACCTCGAGCGCCAGCACGCGCTCCTTAAAAGGGTCGGCCTGCCTATCAAGGCCTCGGTCGTGCTCCGCGCCCTCATCGGACATCAGGTCCGGCCCAGGGACATCCTCGAATATACTCATTTTGATAAAAAGAAAAGGCTGGGTCTGGTCGAGTACGCGCTGCCCGTCAAGATCGGCCAAATGAAACGACTCGGCAAGCGCGTCGGTATCCCCTTTGACGACAAGGTCATGATCCAGTTCCTCCGCCGCGTGTTCCATTAAATGCGCGGGCTGATTCTTGGTGAAAATAAAAACGCCAAGACGCCAAGGAAATAAAAAATAATATTTCTTGGCGTGCTTGGCGTCTTGGCGTTTTTCTTCGGCCGATCACGGCCAGTCTTTTATGATCTCCTCGGCGATCTGGACCATGTTGAGCGCCCCGCCCTTGCGCAGGTTGTCCGCCGAGATCCAGAGCTGCACGGACTTCGCGTCGCCAGCGCCCGGCCGGATCCGGCCCACCAGGATCTCATCATGTTCCATGGCCAGCAGCGTGTCCGGGTAGGTTTCCTCACCAGAATCGTCCATCAACTTGACCCCGGCAGCACCCGCCAGCGCGAGCTTCACCTCTTCCGCGTCGGCTTCATTATCGAACGCGATATCCACCGCCGCCGCAATCCCGCAGAAAATCGGGACCTGCGCCGCCGTGACCGCAACCGGGAACTCCGCTCCCAGCACGCGCGGGAGCTCCCGCACCACGTCGGCCTCAGCCTCGCTCATCCCGCCCTCGTCGAACTGGCCCACCCGCGGGAAAATGTTGAACGCACTCTGGCGCGGGAAGCGCTCGATGCTCAGCGCCTCCTGGTTGAAAATGTTGATGGTCTGGAACTGGTGCTCCTCGAACGAGGCCCGGCCGGCCGTGGCCGAGCCATGCAGCGTGGCCGCGCTGACGCGCCTGATCCCGAAGCGCTGATTGAGAGGCGCCAGCACCAGCGCGAGCGCCACCGTCGCCGGGGATGGGCTCGCCACCATCCTTTTCCCCTGCCTCACCCCGGCCAGGACACCGGGATTGATCTCCGGTACGCACAGCGCAACGTCTGGGGCCAGGCGGAACGTCCGCGATGAGTCAATGACCACGGCCCCGGAGCCGGCCGCCTGCTCGGCCAGGTCCCGGCTCACCAGATGGTGCGCCGCGAAAAATATGATGTCGAGCCCTTGATAAAATTCCCCGCTCACCGCCTCCACGTCGAACTCCTCGCCCCGGAACTCGACCTCGTCTCCCGCCGAATTCAGCGACGCGTAGAACCTGGCCTCCGCCACCGGGAACCGCCGCGCCGCCAACAACTGCAAGAGCTCCCTGCCCACCAGTCCGGTGGCGCCCACCACCGCGATCTTGAATTCGGGCTTGCTCATGGCCTCACCCCGCCGCGTCTCATTTGATCAGTCCTTTCGCGTCAAGCTCGCCGATCCCCTTGTCAACCAGGTCCCGCACTCCTTCCTCCTCCGCCGCCCAGTCCAGGAACAGCGGCAACCCTTCCTCGAAACCCGTCCGCGCCGTGAAGCCGATGACTTCCTTGGCCTTGCCAACGTCGGCGAAGCAATGCCGGATGTCGCCTGCCCGGAACCGGCCCTTGACTTCGGGAGGAATATCGCCGCGCAATCCCTTCCGCACCGCCTCCGCCGCCTCCAGCGCCGAGCGCGGCCGCCCCGTGCCCACGTTGAGCGCCACCGTGCCCTCGCCCTCCCACTGCAGCGCCGCCAGGTTGGCCCGCGCCACGTCGCCCACGTAGATAAAGTCCCGGAGCTGCTTCCCGTCCTCGAAAATCACCGCCGGCTTCCGGTTGATCACGCGGGAGGCCACGATCGCGAGCAGGCCGGTGTAGGGATTGGAGAGCGCCTGCCGCGGCCCATACGTATTAAAATAACGCAGCGCCACCGTGGGGATCTTATAGGCCCGGCCCACCACCAGCGCCAGCTCCTCCGTCGTCTTCTTGCCCACCGCGTAAACCGACTCGCACACGCGCGGCTTGTCCTCCCCCGTCACCACCGGCTCCGCAATCCCGCCGCAGGAGCAGGCCACCTCCCACTGCCGCCGCTTGAGCTGCTCCTCCGACCGCACCGGCGGCGCGATCAGGCCGCACTTCGGGCACCGGTACCGCCCTTCCCCGTAAATGGACATCGAGCTCGCCACCACCAGCTTCTTTATTTTCGCGACCCGCTCAACGATGGCCTGAAGCAGGGCCGCGGTGACGCAATCGTTCCCGTGAACGTAGCGCTCGATCTCGTACATGGACTGGGCCACGCCGACCGCCGCCGCCTGGTGGCAAACCATGCTCACGCCCTTGAGCGCGCGGTCCAGCGCCGCACGGTCCCGAACGTCGCCCCGGATCAGCTCGACCTCCGGATGCAAATACTTGGGCCGCTCCCCGCCCGGGTGGACCTGCGGCTCCAGCGAATCCAGCGCCCTCACCTCATACCCCTGGGCCAGCAACAGGTCCGCGATATGCGACCCGATGAAACCGGCGCCGCCAGTGATAAGAACTTTATCCTTCACCTCAATGTCTCCCCGAAGCACGCGCCAATCAACGACAATCAAGCAAGCCCGCGCTTCTCTATCTCCTTCATGATGCTCTCCGCCATCTTCCTGCTCATGCACCTCTCGACGAATATCTGCCTGCCCTGCTCGGCAATGCTTTTTCTCAGCTCCCGGTTGTCACGGAGTTGCCGTATCCGCTCCGCCAAGCCCTCCGCGTCCCCCATCGGACACAGGAGCGCATTGACGCCGTCAACCAGCAGTTCCCTGGCCGCCGCCGTGTCGCCGGTAATCACCGGCTTTTGCATGGCCAGGGCCATGTAAACTTTATAGGGGATCACCAGCGAGGCCTTTTCGGTCCGGCCGAAAATTCCCAGGCAGACGTCGGAGCCCGCGATCAGGCCGGCCAACTCGCTCAAGGGCAGCCAATCAACGATGAACCGGACGTTGGCAAGCCCCAGTTTTTCCGCCCGTTCCCGCATCTCCTGGCAGGTCTGGCCCTGGCCCACGAAGGTGAACCGGATGTCCTGATGGTCCCGCAATAGATGGGCGGCGTCAATCTGCACGTCAATCCCGTGGAGCGGGATGTAAGATGAATAGGATATAATATCCAGAATGCCATCGTCCTCCGGAGCGGGCCGGGGATAAAAAATCCGCTCGTCCGTTCCCGGCGGGACCGCGAGAAAATGGCCTTCATCGAGCCCGAACTCGCGGCAGAAATATTCCACGTGGGCCCGGGTGTCGAGCAGCACCAGGTCGGCCAGCCGGCACGACCAGCGGTCAGCCAGCCGGAGCAGCCTCGCCCGCGCGCTCCCGCTCGCGTACAACTTGCGATCTTCAACCACCGTCTCGTAAAGCGAGTAGAAGGCGTCAAAAACGATCCGCTTGCGCTTGAGCCAGGCGAGCGCTCTGGCCGGGAGCATGTCAATATGTCCGATGTAACCGACGAAAACGATATCGTGCTCCGGCATTTCCCAGTATCTGGCCGCGAGGCCCAGGTATACTTTAAAATATGACCAGGCCTGATACGGAATTCCCCGGCCCACGCCCGCCATTTTCTCCGCGTGCGTCTCCCATAGGTCGCTCTGGCAAATCATGACCTCCGCGCCGTTCTCCGTGAGTCCGCGGATGATGGAGCTGTTGCGCGGATAATCCTCGCCCCGGCTGAATGTGCCGAAATAGCAGACCCGCGGCTTCCTGGGTCCGTGATCTATCGCTTGGCCCGCCTCCGAAGCAGCCGCCCGATCCATGTCATCCTCTCTTCACGGAAGATTTCAGCCACCATGACAATAATCGGCCTCCCTGCATTGCGCCGTCCATCCATCCGGAAAATGAGCGGAGGCCCTTGAACCGCTGAATCAAGTACCGTGGCCGGAAATAGAATTTCCGGTGCGCGTCCCTGGCGGCTTTGTCAATCCGTTCCATCGTCCAATAACCGTCCATGATCACGGCCCGGCGGCCGCGTTCGGCCGGCCCGCGCGCCGGGGCCTCGCGGACCCAGCCGCGCTCCATCGCGTAATCGTACAGCGGCGTGCCGGGAAAGGCCGAGAGCACTCCGAACTGGGCGTAGTCCGCCCGAAGCTCGATGGCCAGCCGCACCGTCTCCATCTCGTCCTCCATGGTCTCGCCCGGGATGCCCAGCAAAAAGTAGCCCAGGGTCTGGATGCCCGCCGCCCGGGTCAGGGCAAAGGCCTCGCGCGCCTGGTCAACGGTTATGTCCTTCTGCAGGAACTTCAGCCCGCGCTCGGTGGCGGTTTCCACGCCATACGCTATCATATCGCAGCCCGCCCGCTTCATCCACGAAAGCGTCTCGGCGTCCACCCGGTTGACCCGGCCCTCGCACTTCCATTTGAATTGCAGGCCCCGCTCGATGATGCCGCGGCAGATCTCGATCACGCGGTCACGCTGCAGCGTGAAGAGGTCGTCGTAGATCATGATCCGCCGCACCCCGCGCCGCTTCACGATCTCCTCCATCTCCGCCAGCACGTTTCCGGCGGAGCGCGCCCGCCACTTCGAGCCGCAGGTGTGCTTGTCGCAGAAGATGCAGCGGTAAGGGCAGCCCCGCGAGGTGATCATGGTGGTCACGGCCTGACGGCCCCACAGGGGATGGCGGTAACGGCCTGCGGGCAGCGAGTCGCGGTCGGGAAAAGGCAGCGCGTCGAGGTCCGGGATCACCGGCCGCTCATTCCCATTAGTATCGCCGGGGGCCAGCACGCCCGCGATGCCTTCCGCCGCCCCCGCGTCCCCTTCCAGGATCTTCTTTACAAGCTCCGCGAAGCTCTCTTCGGCCTCGCCGCATACCACGTAATCAAGCCTGACCGGCGATTCGTCGAAGACCTTGCGCCCCACGGCGGACGCATGCGGCCCTCCCAGCACCAGCACCGGCGTGAGCGGCCTGACCGCCTCCAGGGTGCGGTACGCGGCGTCCATGATCGGGGTCATGCCCGTCACGCCCACGATGCGCGGCGTGAGCCTTTTCACGTGTTCCACGAGCTCGGCCTGGACGAGGTCCAGCGCGTCGGCGTCGAGGACCCGGGCCTCGATTCCCCGCGCCTGGAGGCTCGCCGAGAGATAGGCAAGGCCCAGCGGCGGGGTGAGAATGCGGGCGGCCGACGAATCGAGCGCGCGAGGGTTGATCAGCAGCACGCTCATCTCGGCTCCAGCTCCGCCAGGCTTTCCATGTCCAGATAGTATTTCCGGATAAATATCGCCATGGCCCCCGCCGGCAGCCGGCTTTTCCCGCGCCACTCTCCTCTTACGCGCAGGTCGGCGGGAAGGCGGCGAAGCCCTGACCCATAGGCCCGGAACAGGGACCCCGCGCATCTCCACAAGAGTCGCAACCTGCCGCCGCCGGGTCCGAGGTCATTTTTCATCGTGCGCCTTCTGGCGGCCAGGCCCCGCATCAGGGCCAAAAGCAGCGCGATATACCGCCATGCCGTGGCCGCCGGACTGAGAATAATCAATATTATCGGATAGTAACGCATCAAGATCGCAATGCGGTTTCTCTCGACCAGATATATCTTCTCCGGGCTCACCACTCCTAATGTGCCCCCGCCCCCCAGGTGGTATACGGCCGCCCGGCGGGCCATCACGCACCGGAAACCCAGGAGCCTTATTCGTATAAACAGGTCAGTGTCCTCGCTGTAGCAGAACATGCCCTCGTCAAAGCCGCCGGCCTTCACGAACGCTCCGCGCTTCATCATCATGGCGCAGCCGCTGGGGATAAAAACTTCCGCGGCGTCGGTCTCCGCGTCCCTGCTGAAATGGCGCGCGCCCCGGCTGATGCCGTCGGCCCAGATACGGACTCCTATGTTATCGAGGAGCTCGCGCCGGTCGGCGCGCAGGATGCGGCAGGCCACCAGGCCCGCGCCGGCGTCCCGCTCCGCCGCCTCCATCATGCCGGCGATCCAGCCGGGGTCGGCGGTGGCGTCATTATTGAGGAGCGCGATCCATTCGGAAGACGCCGCCGCGATCCCCGCGTTGTTCCCGCCCGCGAAGCCTTGGTTGCGCTCCAGCCTGATCACCCGGACCGCCGCGCCGAAGCTCCGCTCCACCATCTCGGCCGAACCGTCGCTGGAGCCGTTGTCCACCACGATGATCTCCGCAGGGGGCACGGTCTGCGCCAGCACCGAGGCAATGCATTGGCGCAAGAGCTCCGCCCGGTTATAGTTAACGATGACCACCGCCACCGGCGCCGGTTTCATCCGTGCCCCCGCCGCTTCCTCGCCACCACCACGGTGAAATCCGAAGCAATGGTCCCGGCCCGCTCCAGCTCCTCCTCCAGCTCCGCCAGCCGGCGAAGGAGCTCCACATCCAGGGCGCGCTCCGCACAAAAATTGCCCGCGATGCCGTCAAGCAGCGGGTGCAGCACCGCGCCGCCGTAGTCCCTCTTCATAACTATTTCGTATCGCGCCGCCGTGAGCGGCAAAATTTCCTCCGACCGCGCCGCCTCGAAGGGAGAATCGCGGTTCCGCTCGTCCAGGGCCGCCCGATAGGCCCGCCGCTTCAGGCCCCAGCCCCGCCACAGGTTCTTCCGGTAACGCGGCGCCAGGCCGCGCAGCAGCTCGTTCACGATCCGGAGCTGCTCGTCCGTCCACTGGAACCGGGAGGGACCAACGTACTCATTGAACACGAGCAGGCCCCCGTCCCGGAGCCCGCGCCGCGCCTCGTCCAGCACGTGCTCCAGGTCGAGCAAATGGTGCAGGCTGCTCGCCGCGAAAACCACGTCGTAGGCGCCCGCTTCCAGCCTCAACCGGTTCAGGTCCATTCTCTCGAATTCCACCGGCAGGCCCCGGAGCCGCTCCCGCGCCGCCGCCACCGCCCCCTCCGACAGGTCTAACGAATGAAAGCTCTTGACCAGGCCGAGCGAGAAGGCGTGCGCCTCCAGGTCTCCACGACCGCATCCCAGGTTGAGCGCCCGCGTAAGGTCGTGGCCGCCGAACTCGCGCGCGAAAAATTCCAGCCAGTTGACCGAGGGATCTCCCGATACGCGCCGGTTTATATTCTGCCTGATGACCGGATGGTCCTGCCAGGTGAGGACCTTGTTTTTCCCCGGCCGGGACCAGTGAGCTGACTCCCGCTCCTCATTCGTCCGGCTGCGGGCCAGCAAGAGAGCGCGCCGGAAGGACCGGTCAGCGAAGGCGGCCGCCCGCTCGGCCTGGTGGAGGGCGAGCCCGATCATCTTGGCGACGCGGCGGCCGCTCATTTCCGGGCTTCCAGAAGCTCAGCGTAAACCGCGAGCAAGCGCCTGCCCGCGGCCTCCATTGAAAACTCGGCCTCGACCCGTCTTCGGCCCGCCGCGGCCAGCTCCGCGGCCCTTTCCCGGTCATGGAGCAGCCGCGCCACCGCCCGCGCCAGTCCGCGCGCGCATTCGTCACGGTCCGGCCCGGCTTCCACCCACTCGGCCGCGTCGCCCATGATCTCCCGATTGACCGGCAGATCGAACGCCGCCACCGGCAGCCCGCAGGCCATGTAAAGCAGCAACTTGCCGTTCCCCTCCGTCCGCGAGAGCTTGGGCGCCAGCGCCACCGTGCCCAGCCGGAGGTATCGCGCCGCCTCGAAATAATCCACCCGGCCCGTGAACGTGACGCAGTCCGCAAGGCCCGCCCTCTCCGCCTCGGCCTTGAACTGGGCCTCCGGATAGCCCATGACCAGGAAATGGACGCGCTCGCCCTGGTCGCGGAGCAGTCGGGCCGCCTTTAATATCAGGTCCGTTCCCTGGTAACCGCTCAATACGCCAAGGTACAGCGCCACCGGCGTTTGCGCGGGCAGGCCCAGTTCCCTGCTTAGCCCCGGCTCTCCCGGACCCGGCGCGAACCGGGCCGGGTCCACCCCGTCCGGCACCGCCGTGGCCTCGATGCCGCGCGCCGCGAGCGGCCCGGCCAGTGCCCCGGCGCTCACGACCACCCGATCGGCACCGCGGTCAATCCAGCCCTCCACCGCCCGGAAGGCCCGCGCCATGATCCCGCGCTCCCGGATGAAACCGTGGTCCACGCTCTCCCGCGTCAGGCTCCCCTGATAATCGAAGAGCAGCGGCGCCTTGAACCGCGCCGCCAGGATCCTGCCGATCAGCGCGCCCTCGTGCAGGTGGGCATGGATCAGGTCCGGCCGGAACTCCCGGGCCACGCCCCAGGCCTTGGCCAGGACCAGGGCGTCCAGATACAGCCGGCCCCAAGCCGGGCCAGCCTCCGTGCGCCGGTAACGAGAAACCGCCCGCGCGCGCAGCACCTTGAGTCCGTCAGGATCGGACCCGAGCGGATACGTCAAAATAACGACGTCATGGCCCCGGCTTTCAAGGTAGCGCGCCTCTTCATAAATGCGAACGTGGCAGCCACGGTCGGAAAAAAACGGGGTGGGAGCAAGCATCAGGATCCGAGTCATGAACTCCGTTCCCTTATCTCCTTGATAACGTAGATCGGCTTGTTCTGAGATTCAAAATAAGTGCGGATGGATACCTCCGTGAGCAGCCCGAACATGACGAGCTGTGTCCCCACGATCACGGCCAGGGTGCCCAGGATCAGGAAAGGGTTGCCGGTCATGTCAATATTATCGTATACCTTCATGATGACCAGCGCGGCAAATGATGCCATACCGAAAAGCATGGAGATGAGTCCGACCAGGCCGAAGAAGTGCAGCGGTCGCGTGAAATACCCCAGCAGGAACTTGAGCGTGATCAGGTCAAGGACGACGCTGAACGCGCGGTCGAGCGAATACTTGGACCGGCCGGCGGCGCGCGGATGGTGGGCAACTTCAACCTCCGCGAGACTCGCGCCCATGATATGGGCCAGGACCGGGATCATGCGGTGCATCTCGCCGTAGAGCGAGAGCTCTTCGAGAATCTCGCGGCGGTAGGCCTTCAAGGTGCAGCCGAAATCATGGAGCTTCACCTCGGTCAGGACGCTGATGAGCTTGTTGCCGAGCCAGGAAGGTATCCGCCGCCGCACCAGGAAGTCCTTGCGGTCTTTCCTCCAGCCGTTGACCACGTCGTAGCCCTCTTCGAGCTTCGCCAGGAGTCGCGGAATGTCGCGCGGGTCATTCTGGCCGTCCCCGTCCATGCTCACGATCACCTCTCCCCGCGCATAATCAAACCCGGCACGCAGCGCCGCCGTCTGTCCGAAATTCCGCCGGAACCGGATCACCCGCACCGCCGCGTCCTTTTCGGCCAGGGCATCAAGGATGGCGGAGGAACCATCGCCGCTGCCGTCATCAATAAAAATTATTTCCGCGGGACGGCCGATTTGTTCCAGGGTCCGGGAAATGGATGCATAAACATTTTGTATACACTCTCTCTCATTATAAACGGGCACGACCACGGAGAGCCAGGTCCGTTTCGAGTCGGAATCAGCCATGTCATCACGCCTCATTTCCCATGCCCCGCCCACGAAAAGCTTAAAGGATGCGCGCTTTGATTATGATATGCGATCAGGGGAAAAGATTCAAATTTCCTCAGTGCCGTCCAAAATAAACGGACCGGAGAACCGCCAAGACGCCAAGAGCGCCAAGGATTATTTTTCAACACGATTTTAAGAGGGCTTGGGTGCGAATGTTTCTTGCTTGGCGCTCCCGTC